>CALNBM010000080.1 GCA_937874195.1 uncultured Clostridia bacterium
TTTTAGTATCTTTTTTAGGCTCTTTTATTAATTTTTCCGCTTGTGTTTTTTTTGCAGATGAGATTTATATTTAATGAGATTATTTTAAATTATCTAAGTTTATTTAGGTTTGAAATAGTGTAAATTTGGCTAATATTAAAACAAGCGGAGGAAAACAAATGGACGCAGTTGAAAGAAATAAACAATATAATAAATATGTTGAAGCAAAAACACCTCAAACTAAAAATTTCCCAACATTAATATATGCATATTTAGTGGGTGGATTTATTTGTATGATAGGTCAAGGGATATTTGATGCTATTGCTGCAATTTTTCCCACTATGGGTGTGGACGCTATAAACGCATGGATGCTAATAATTTTGATTTTTATGGCGAGTTTTTTAACAGGTATTGGAATTTATGATAAAATTGGCGTTTTTGCCGGAGCAGGTTCAATAGTACCTATCACAGGGTTTTCAAATTCAGTAACCAGCCCTGCAATAGAATTTAAAAAAGAGGGAATAACTTTTGGCTTATGCGCTAAAATGTTTACCGTTGCAGGTCCGGTGATTGTGAATGGTCTTATTGTTTCATTCATAGTAGGCATTATTTATTTATTTTTATAAAGGAGTTATATGAAAAAGAAAATTGGCAACCAAACAATAATTTTTCCCAGTAAACCATGCGTAATTGGATTTTATACAGTTGGAGGTATTAAGGAAGGGAAGGGAAATCTTCAAGAGTATTTAGACTTTATTTTAGAAGATGATAATTTCGGCGAAAAAACTTTCGAAAAAGCCGAACGAAAAATACTAGAAGAAACAATGACAAAAGCAATAGAAAAATCAAAATTAAAACCAGAAGATATTGATATGCTTGTTGGAGGTGACCTATTAAATCAAATTGTAGCCTCAAGCTTTTCTGCAAGAGAATTTAATACGAGTTTTTTAGGTTTATATGGAGCATGTAGCACAATGGCGGAAAGTATTGCTGTGGGTGCATGCTTAATAGATGGGCAGTTTTTTAAAAATGTATTATGTTCAACGGGCAGCCACTTTAGTTCAGCAGAACGGCAATATCGCTTTCCACTAGAACTTGGCAATCAACGCCCGCCTTGCAGTCAGTGGACGGTAACAGGAGCAGGTTCAACAGTACTTAGCGATAAAGGTAGTAAGATAAGAGTTGTGAGCAGTACTTTTGGAAAAGTAACTGATTATGGAATAAAAGATGTAAATAATATGGGTGCAGCAATGGCACCAGCAGCCATGAGTTCGTTTGTTGCTCATTTTGAAGCGACTAACACTAAACCAAGTGATTATGATTTAATATTAACTGGGGATTTAGGAAAACTTGGAAGTGAGATTTTTATTGACCTAATGGAAAATAAAAACTATAAAATGGGCGCAAATTATAGCGATTGCGGACACATGTTTTTTAAAAACAATCAAAAAACTTTTCAAGGCGCAAGCGGAAGTGGATGTAGTGCGATGGTGCTAAATTCTTATGTGTTTAAACAAATGCAAAAAGGAAAGTTTAAAAGAGTGTTGTTTGGTGCAACTGGTGCTCTTCTTAGTACTACAAGCAGTCAGCAAGGTGATTCTATACCGGGAATCTGCCATGTTGTTGAATTTGAAGGAGGGCATGAATAATGTTGTTAATGTATGTAAAAGTTTTTTTAGTTGGCGGATTTATATGTATGCTCGGTCAAATATTAATAATCAAAACTAAAATGACAAGTGCTAGGATTCTTGTTTCATTTGTTGTTGCAGGTGCAATTTTAGAAGGATTAGGATTATATGAACCACTTATAAATTTTGCTGCCGCTGGCGCAACTGTGCCCATAACTGGGTTTGGAAGAAACCTGGCAAAAGGCGTTATAGATGCAATTAAAGAAAAAAGTGCGCTTGGGATATTTTCGGGAGGTTTGACGGCAACTGCAGCAGGTGTGGCGGCGAGTGTGATTTTTGCATATATTTTTGCACTGATATTTAGTAGTAAATCTAAAAACACCAAATAACTTACGCAACATAATATGTGACAACATGCTGTGAACTCTAATTAGTAAACATAATAAATTATGGTTTTATTTTATTTATAAAGCGGTTTTTTTAGCGTCCACAATGTTGGTGTAAGTTTATAATTCTAGGTTATAAGAGAAATATTTGTACCATATAATTTTATATGGACAAGTATAATTTTTTTAATAAAATAAAAAAGTGGCTAATCTTTTTGTTGATTTGCACTATTATTATAGGCATGTATGCAATTTTAGTTAATCCGATACTTGTTAATACTATAAGATTTGAGGCAACAAGGTTAACATCTTCGGCTGTTAATAATGCAATAAATAAAGCAATTTCAGAAAATGTTATTTATAACGATATAATAAATGTTACTTATTCAAACAATGGGAAAATAAATTTAATTCAAGCTAAAACCTTAGAGATTAATAGGATAAGTAATATTATTGCTTTAACAACCGAAAGCAATATTGTGAAATATGGAAATGATGGCGTGCTAGTTCCTCTGGGAAGTTTTTTAGGAATATCTGTGTTAAGTGGGATGGGGCCAAAAATCAATGTTAAAGCAATACCCATTGGAAATGTAATTTGTTCGTTTACATCTAAATTTGAAAGTGCGGGTATAAACCAAACACTACATAAAATATATGTTACTGTTGATGCAACGGTGGGTTTTGTTATTCCATTTTACAACAATTTATTTTCCACTAAACAACAAGTTTTAATTTGTGAAAATATATTTATAGGCGAGGTGCCAGAAGTTTATTTTAGTTCTAACCATTTGCAATCGTTGTTAAACTTTGTGCCAAATTAAATTTAAACTAAAATTAATGCAAATTTGCAAAAAATTATTAAGATTGTTTCATATTTCCTGCATAAAGCTAACAAGTGTTTATCGCCATTTTCAACTATATACTTACTTTTTCTTGGCTTTTTTCATTCCATTTTTTCTATATAAAGCTAAAAAGTGTTACCGCCATTTCAACTATATACTTATTTTTTACTTGGCTTTTTTTTCATTCCATTTAAAAAAAGTTTAAAAAAAAATAAGTGTAACACCGTTTAATTTTTTTTTATAATGATTTAAAACTTTTAAAATGTTTACAATAAATAATTAATATGTTATCATTTCAAAAAGGTTTTTAATTATGATATTTTTTGATAATGCTAGTACAACTAAGCCCGATGAAGTAGCGTTGTCTATATTTGAAAAAACAAATATAGATGCTTTTTATAATGCAAGTTCTCTATATAAAGTGGGAGTGCAAAACAAAAAAAAACTTGAACAAATTAAACATAACACTTTATCTTTATTAAATGCAAATTTGCACGATAATTTTATTTTCACAAGCGGTGCAACCGAAGCAAATAATATTATCATTAAAGGTATAGTGAGAAATAAAAATTCAAAATTAATTTTTTCATCTGCAGAACATCCTTCTGTTTATAACTGTGCAAAAGAATTAGAGAGCCAAGGTTATAATGTGGTTTTCTTACCACTGACCAAAGCAGGGATAGTGGATGAAAATATTTTTTCAAAAGAGGTTGACATAAACACTGCGTTTATATCAATTATTCATGTAAGCAATGAAACGGGCGCAGTAAACGATATTAAAAAATTAGTGAAACATGCAAAATCAATAAATCCAAATGTTATATTTCATAGCGATGGTGTTCAAGCGTTTGGAAAAATTGAAGTGAATATTAGAAACCTTAATGTTGATGCTTACACTATTAGTGCACATAAAATTTATGGACTAAAAGGAATCGGTGGCTTTTATATTAAAAATAATATTAATTTAAAACCGCTTATCCACGGTGGCGGACAACAAGAAAATTTTAGAAGTGGCACGGAAAATTTTGCTGCTATATGCAGTTTTGAACATACTGTTACAGAGGCAATTTCTAATCAAGCGATAAGATATAAAAAAGCATTGGATGTTTGCAACCATTTTAAATCAAAAATACAACAGGCTTTGCCAAACACAATTTTAATAAGCGGGGAAGACTGCTCGCCTTATATAATAACGCTTGCTTTTCCACCTGTTAAATCGGAAACATTAGTTTATTTATTAGACGAAAAAGGATTTTTGATAGGTAATGGCTCAGCATGTTCAAGTAAGAATAAAGGCAATAGAGTGTTAAACAATATGGGTATAACAGCGAATATTATAGACAGTTCTATTAGAATAAGTATTTCAAAAAACACAACCAAAAAGGAAGTGGATGCGTTGGTAATTGCATTGAAAGAGTGCGTGGAAAGTTATATGTCAAAAATTAAAATAACACAAAAGGTATAAAACTCATGGAAAAAGTTATATTAATTCGGTTTGGAGAACTTTTTTTAAAAGGAAAAAATCGTGGCGCTTTCGAGCGAAAGTTAGTAAATAATATTAATGAAAAATTACAAGAGTTTAGTGTTAAAGCAGTTAATGTTGGTTCAAGATATATGGTATCAAATTATGTTATGGACCATGAAAACATTATTATTGAAAAATTAAAAACTGTATTTGGCATACATTCTTTAAGTCCGTCTATAATGTTAAATAATAATTATAATGAAATTTTAGATTATATTAAAAGTATCAAAATTTCCTCTAACACTTTTAGAGTAACAGTAAATAGAGCAGATAAACGTTTTCCTTTAAATTCTAATAAGTTATCAGAAGTGCTTGGAGCAGAAATTTTAAAAGGGAATAGCGGTATAACTGTTAATCTTCATAATCCTCAAACAGAAGTTTTTATTGATATAAGAGAAAATAATAAAACTTTTATATTTTATAACATAATTGAAGGCGAACGTGGAATTCCACTTGGTATGGGTGGAAAGGGACTACTTTTACTGTCGGGAGGAATTGATAGTCCAGTTGCAGGATATTTAATAGCCAAAAGAGGTATGCAGTTGCAGGCACTTCATTTTCATAGTTATCCGTACACAAGCGAACAAGCAAAAGAAAAAGTGATTACACTTGCTAAACATTTAAGCGAGTATGTAGGACCTATTAAACTTCATTTTGTGAAATTCACTGCAATTCAAGAGGCAATACATAAACATTGCAGAAGCGAATATATGATAACTATCATGCGGAGAATTATGTTACAAATTGCAGAAAAGGTCGCAAAAGATAATCATATCAATGCATTAATTAGCGGAGAAAGTTTAGGGCAAGTTGCAAGTCAAACAATAGAAAGCATAACTGTAACAAATAATGTTGTTAAAGAACTACCTGTGCTTAGACCGCTAATCGCAATGGACAAAGAAGAAATAACTGCAGTTGCTAAAAAAATTAATACTTTTAAAACATCTATTTTACCTTATGAAGATTGTTGTACGGTATTTCTACCTAAACACCCACTTATTAAACCAAAATTAGAAAAAGTTGAAAATGAAGAATTACGGATTTTAAACATAGTTGAACTTATTAATGTAGCTATGCAAAACATTGAAACATTAATTGTTTAGGTAATTAAACGACAAAAAACATTAAAAATGTTTTAAAAACATGGTGTAACACTTGTTTTTTTATGATAAGTGTGATAATATAATATTGCTAATTAATATTGACTTTTGGAGTGAGGCAAAATGTCTCACTCTTAATTTTGAAAAAGGGAAGTAAGTTTTTTGAAAAAAAGTGTACAAGAAATGGCTTATGAAATAATTGAGCCACTTGCAAAAAATTTAGGTTACACTTTAATAGAAGTGCAATACAAAAAAGTGCCCAGTGGAATGGAGTTAGCAATTTCTATTGATAAAGAAAATGGTGTGACTCTTGATGATTGTGAGCGTATGTCACGCGCACTTGATAAACACCTTGACGA
>CALNBM010000081.1 GCA_937874195.1 uncultured Clostridia bacterium
GGTACATAGTTATAACGGGATATCAAGATGAGGAATCTCCGGGAAGAAAGTTACTAAATCTTTTAAATGAAGAAAAGGACAAAAAACTTTACATAAATGAGAAAACTGTTCCAGTAAATTGCAAGGTAGAAAAAGTAGGACTTTCCGCCCACAGTGATAAGTATGAAATAAAATCTCTTATAGATTTTTTAACACCTAAAAATATATTTCTGGTTCATGGAAATGAAGAGGTAGTGGAAAATTTATCAAAAGAGCTTTCAAAAGATGTAAGGGGAAGGGTATATGCACCTAAGTGCAGTGAAGTATATGAAATAAATATAAAAAACCCAAGAAAACAGTGGAAAAAAAGTATTGATAAAGTTATGAACTCCTGTGAAGAAATGAATGAAAATAATGTAAAAAAATTATGGGAATTTGTGCTTTATAATTATGGCGAAAGACTTTTTACATTAGAAGAACTTATATTTATATGGAAGGGAAATAACAAAGGTAAAAATACTTTAGAAGATTTCCAAAGAATTATAGTGGAATGTCCTTACTTTGAAAGTGACACAAGGAGATTGTTTTTATTTAAAATTAACCCTGAGGATAAGGTTTCACAGAACTTAAAAAATAATGAAATTAAACTAAATGAATTAAAAGAAGCTGCAGATAAATATTTTAATAAATTTAATACAAAGAAAATTAGTTTTATAAGTGACCAAAAAAAAGTGATTTTAAATTTCGATTTTCCATATGTAGTGGATAAAAGTATATATGAGGAGATGAAAAAATTTGAAGAGGAGGTTGAGTGGAAGGTAGAAATAAATAATGCTGTAAATATAAATGCAGTTTCCGAAATTGTAAGGATAACGCTGCAGAATGTATCTATTAAAAAAATATCTTATAGATTAGAAGAAAACCAGGTTGTAGTTATGCTGAATTCTAAATGTAATGTGGAAAAAGAAAAACTAGATGAAATTGAAAACATTACAGGAATTCAGGTGTTAGTACAATCTCCTGGAGTAGATCTAAAAGATAGTACGATTATTAAAGCTGAAGATGAGTGTGAAATGGTAGAACAAAATAAGGCTTTAAATATAATAGATGAAACTTTTGAAAGAGAACAATTTAGGCCTTACAAAAAAAGTATAAAGTCGAATCTTGAGGGAAGATATATAGAACTTACATTTATAAGCCCTGTAATTGGTAAGAAGTATGAAAAAAACATAGAGGAATTAGTTCGTCTTACAGGGTGGAATATGAAAGTAGCAAATAGTGCAAATCAAAATGAAATATTGCAAATTGCATCTATACTTTGTAAAAGTAAAGGCATAGATTTGAAGAAAAATCCGTCTTTTAATAGCAGCGATTTAAGTGTGGAATTAAAATTAAAAGATGACAATGTAGAAAAGATGGAGGATGTAAAGAGAGAATTTGAGTATAAAACTGGATGCACGTTAAAATGGTAGAGATCAGGCCCCATAAGGGGCTTGTTTTTTAATAATATTGTTTTTTATTAAAAATTCAAGATTTACTACTGAATTTTCTTTAAAATTATCTAACTCTGTTAAATTAACAATGTTGTATTCTTTTTTAAAGTTTTTATTGTTAAAACCTCTCATTGGTAATCTTCTATCTAACGGCATTTGCCCGCCTTCAAAACCTAGTCGAACACCACCGCTACTTCTTGAATTTTGACCTTTAGTGCCTTTGCCACTAGTTTTACCAAGACCTGAGCCAATTCCTCTACCCTTTCTTTTTCTAGGAGTTTGAGAATTTAGAGCAGGTGCGATTTGATGTAATTTCATAAGTACCTCCTAAACCAATTCATCAACACGAACTAGATGCTTAACTTTGAATATCATACCTCTAATACATTCATTGTCAACAAGTTCATAAGATGAATTTAATTTTCCAAGACCTAACGCTTTAATCGTTCCTGCTTGTTTTTTGTTATATCCAATAGGGCTTTTAACTAAGGTTACTCGGATTTTCTTAATATTTTTGTTTTCAGGTGCAACTTTTTCTGCAACTTTTTCGGTTTTAACCATTTCTTTTTTAACCGTTTCTTTAACTTCAACAGCCTTAACAGTTTTTGGCTCTGCTTTTTTAGCAGGTTCAACTGCTTTTTTAACTGCCGGTTTAACAGCTTCTTTTTTAGTTGCAACTGCTTTTGATTCTTTCTTAACTGTTGATGCAGGTTTTGTTTCTTTTTTTATCGCCGTTTGAGCAGATTTTGCAACTTTTGCAGGTTCTTTAACTCCAACTGCTTTGACAGTTTTTGGCTCTGCTTTTTTAGCAGATTCAACTGCTTTTTTAACTGCCGGTTTAACAGCTTCTTTTTTAGTTGCAACTGGTTTTAATTCTTTCTTAACTGTTGATGCAGGTTTTTTATCTGCAACTTTTTTTGGTGCAGAAGCTACAGCTTCTTTTTTTTCTGATTTCTTTATTTCTTTTTCTGCCATAACTTCCTCCTTAAATAATTTCCTCGATAGTTTTTCCGCGTAATGACGCAACTTTTTCAGCAGTTCTTAATTGCAATAAAGCATCTAATGTTGCTTTAACACAGTTAATACTGTTTCTTGAGCCATAGGCTTTTGAGGTAACATCTTTAATTCCGCAAAGTTCAACTACTGGTCGAACTGATGCGCCTGCTATAACTCCACTACCCTCTTTAGAAGGGAAAAGTTTTACCATGCTTGAACCAAACTTACCAACAACTTCATGAGGAATGGTGGTATCACTTAAAGCAATTTTCACCATGTTCTTTTTAGCAATAGATGTTGCTTTTTCTATTGCCATTGGAACTTCAGATGCTTTACCTGTGCCTATTCCCACCCTTCCTTCTTTATCACCAGCAACCACAAGAGCGCTAAAACGCATTGTTCTTCCACCCTTAACAACCTTGGTAACGCGATTTACACTAACAAGTTTGCTTGTGATTGGGTCGAATTCTTTTTCTTTGCGAGGCATTTTTCGACTAGGCTTTTTATTAAATTTATTTTTATCAAAAGATTTATTTTCATTATTGTTTTGCATAATATTTCTCCTTAAAATTGCAATCCGCCGTTGCGAGCACCTTCTGCCAATGACTTAACTCTACCAGTATAGATATAACCTGCTCTATCAAAAACAACATTTGTTATACCTTTTTTAGCAGCTTTTTTGGCAAGTGCTTGTCCAACGATGAATGCACTCTCAGTTTTTGTTTTACCTGCAATTTTAGAAACCACATCTTTGTCAAGAGTTGAAGCACTAAGAAGAGTTGTGCTATTGCTATCATCAATGATTTGGCAATAAATTTGATTCAAACTTTTGAAAACACTTAGTCTAGGTCGTTCGCTTGAGCCTGATATTTTTTTTCTAACACGAATTGCACGAACTTTACGGCTATCGTTTTTATTAACCTTATTTATCATAATTCCTCTCCTTATTTTTTACCACTTTTTACTTCTTTTCTTAAGATAGTTTCATCTAAATAACTAATACCGTAAGCATGGTATGGTTCAACTGGTTTAAGACTTCTAATTCTTGCTGCAAATTGACCAACTAATTCTTTATTTATACCTTTAACACTAATAACATTTTTATCGGTTGATAAAGTGATTCCGTCAATCGCTTTCACTCTTATCGGATGGCTAAATCCAATATTTAACACTAAATCTAAACCATTTTGAGTTACTTTATAACCAACACCGTTAATATTAAGTTTTTTCTCGTAACCTTGGCTAACACCAATAATCATATTATTAATTAGTTGTCTATAAAGACCGTGTTTTGCGTTTAGTTCTTTGCGATTATTACGATTTTCAACAAAAAGCATGTTACCAGCGATTCGTGTGGATAATCCATTATCAATAGTTCTTTTTAATTTTCCAAGTTTACCTGTAACTGTTACTTGCCCATAGTTATTTTCAAATGTAACACCGCTTGGAATCATTATGGGAGCTTTTCCAATTCTACTCATAATCTTCTCCTCCTACCACACATACGCCAGCACTTCACCACCAATGTTATTTAGTCTTGCTTGTTTATCAGTCATCAAGCCTTTACTTGTTGAGATAACTGCAATTCCTAAACCATTAATAACCTTTGGCATGTCGCTTGCGTTTGAATATATTCTTAAGCCTGGCTTTGAAATCCTTTTTAAGCCATTGATTACTCTTTCGCCCTTAGGGCCAAACTTAAATTCAATTATAATATTTGTTTTTATTCCTTCTCCTTCAACCTTGTAAGAAGAAATATAACCTTCATTTAATAACAACTCGCAAATTGCAAGCTTAATTTTTGAAGTGGGAATGGAAACACTGCTATGTTTAGCACTAAGTGCATTTCGCATTCTTGTTAGCATATCTGCTATTGGATCTGTTACTATCATATTCGTATCTCCTTTTACCAACTTGACTTTTTAACACCGGGAATTTCACCTTTGTATGCTAGTTCACGGAAACAAATTCTGCAAACACCATATTTGCGAAGAATGGAATGTGGTCTTCCGCAAATTTCACAGCGAGTGTATTCTCTAGTTTTATATTTTTTAAATTTCTTTTGTTTTTGTTTTAATGCTGATTTTGCCATATTTTTTCCTTTCCTCCTACTTACTTTTGAATGGCAAACCTAACTGTTCTAATAGTAGTTTTGCGTCCTCATTATTTTTCGCAGAAGTTACGATAACAATATCAAGTCCCCTAATTTTGTCGATTTTTTCATAACTTATTTCAGGGAAAACTAATTGTTCTTTAAGTCCTAATGCATAATTTCCTTTTCCATCAAAACTTTTTGGACTAATTCCTTGGAAATCTCGCACTCTAGGTAGAGCAATCGATATCAACTTATCTAAAAACTCATACATATTATTGCCACGAAGTGTTACTTTCGCACCGATTTTATTTCCTTCTCTAAGTTTAAAGTTTGCGACGGATTTTTTAGCAACTGTTACAACTGGTTTTTGACCAGTTATTAGCGCTATTTCTTCCACAGCTTTAGCAAAGCTTTGTGCGTTATCCTTAGCGTCGCCAAGGCCTCGGTTAATAACAATTTTTTCTAACTTAGGAACTTGAAAAGGATTAGTATATTTTTTGATTTTCATTATGGCAGGAACAACAGTTTTTCTATAATGCTCTTGCAATCTATTTTTCTTTGTCATCTTTTAATACTCCTCCTTACTTACTTCCAGTTTTTCGAACAGATGTATTTTTATTTGTTGTTTTAACTGGTGCCTTTTGTGTTACACTTTTTGATGTACCTGCTGGTTTTTTAGCAGTTTTAGTTAATGTACCTGCTGGTTTTTTAGCAGTTTCTTTTTTTACCGGTGCTGCTTCTGTTTTAGACTTTTTAACTGTGGTTTTCTTAATTTCTTTTTTCATTGCTTTATCTAAGCTAGCGCCACATTTTTTACATACTCTAATCTTCTTTTCGCCTTCAAGGTTATGAGCAACTCTTGTTGCTTTGTTGCACTGTTCACAAACAATTTGAAGGTTAGACACATCAATAGTGCCTTCTTGTTTTTTAATAGCTCCTTTCTCTCCACCCTTTTTAGGTTTAGTTGAACGCGCTACTATATTTAATCCTGAAACTATTGCTCTGTTTTTATCAGTGTTTACAATTAAAACTTTTCCAGTTTTTCCTTTTTCTTTTCCTGAGATAACTAAAACATTGTCACCTTTTTTTATGTTACTTGCCATAAATTCCCCCTTCTAAAGAACTTCTGGAGCTAGGGAAATAATTTTCATAAAACCCTTTTCTCTAAGTTCTCTTGCGATTGGACCAAATATTCTTGTGCCTTTTGGTAGTTTATTGTTATCTATAATAACAGCTGCATTGTCATCAAATTTCACATACGAACCATCAGGTCTGGAAATACCTTTACTTGTTCTAACTATAACTGCTTTAATCACATCGCCTTTTTTAACAGTTCCACCGGGAGTTGCAGATTTAACTGAAGCAACAATAATATCACCGATATTACCGCTTCGTCTAAATGAACCACCGAGAATTCTTATGCACATAATTTTCTTTGCGCCGCTGTTGTCAGCAACTTTTAGGATTGTTTGTGGTTGAACCATAATCTTTAACTCCTTTATTTTACTTTCTCAACGATTTTAACTAGTCTGAAATACTTATCTTTACTTAGTGGGCGAGTTTCCATGATTTCCACAGTGTCGCCAATGTTACATTCATTGTTTTCATCGTGAGCTTTGAATTTTTTTGTAGTCTTATAAACTTTACCATAGATTGGATGTCGTTTATTAGAAACAATTGCAACAGTAATTGTTTTATCCATCTTATTACTTATAACAACACCAATTCTGGTTTTTCTTGCTACTTTTCTATTTTCGTTTTTTACTTCCATTTTATAATCTCCTTATATGCCCTTAACCGTTTTTAGTTCTCGTTCGGTTAAGATGGTTTTAACTCTGGCAATACTTTTTCTGCAAGTGTTAATTTGCATTGGATTAGTTAATTGTCCTGTTGCATTTGAAAAACGAAGATTAAATAACTCTTGTTTTAATTTTTTTAACTGAGATTGCAACTCTTCATTGGTCATTTCTTTTAAATCTTTTGCTTTCATTAAACCTCACCACCTTCTTCTTTGTTTAATTCGTCACGCACAACGAATTTTGTTTTGCAAGGAAGTTTATGACTAGCAAGTCGCATAGCTTCTCGTGCTTGTTCTACTGGAACTCCAGCAAGTTCAAACAGCACTCTGCCCGGTTTAACCACCACAACATGATATTCTGGTGAACCTTTACCTTTACCCATACGAGTGTCGGCTGGACGCTTTGTTACTGGTTTATGAGGGAAAATATTTATCCATACTTTTCCGCCACGCTTTGTGTAACGAGTCATAGCAATACGAGCTGCTTCCACTTGGTTTGCTTTTAACCAGCAAGGTTCAAGCGCAACTAATCCAAACTCGCCATAAGCAATTTTGGTTCCACGAGTGGCAACACCAGTCATTCTACCTCTAAATTGTTTTCTTCTTTTTTGTCTTCTTGGCATTAATAACATTATTCTGCACCCCCTTCAACTTTGATAGCTGAAGTGTGAGCAACTGCTTTTTTGCCAATGATTTCGCCTTTGCAAATCCATACTTTAACGCCTAAAACACCAAATGTTGTGTGGGCTTCGCATATTGCATAGTCGATATCCGCTCTTAGAGTGTGAAGAGGCAATTTGCCTTCATGATAGTGCTCGGTTCTAGCCATTTCTGCACCGTCTAACCTTCCACTAACCATAACTTTGCAACCTTCTGCACCTGCGCGCATAACGCGTTGAATTGCCATTTTCATAGTTCTTCTAAAACTCATTCTCTTTTCTAGTTGTTGGCAAATACTTTGTGCAACAGTGTTTGCATCTAAATCAGGTCTTTTAACTTCTTTAATGTTAATGTTTATATTTTTATTGCCAGTTAAAGCGATAATTTCAGATTTTAATTCTTCCACACCTGCACCTTTCGTGCCAATTATAACACCTGGCCTAGAAGTGAAAATATCTATAATAAGTTTACCAGTGGTTCTTTCGATAAGAATTTTAGAAACATTAGAGTTCTTATGTTTGTTCATAATAAATTTTCTAATTTTGTTATCTTCAACTAAATTAACAGCGAACTGCTTTTTGTTACCAATCCAAGATGAACTCCAGTCTTTATTAATTCCAACTCGAAAACCATGCGGATTTACTTTTTGTCCCATATTTTTCTCCTTTTATTTGCTTTTGGCACTGTCCAGCACTATTGTGATATGACATGTCCTTTTGATTATAGTGTCAACTCCACCTCTACCTCTAAATTGAACTCTTTTAAAGGAAGGTCCTTGATTTGCACAAGCTTCTGCAACAATCAACTCATCTTTGTTAAGTCCTTTGTTGTTTTCAGCATTAGCGCCTGCAGAAACTAACACTTTTTTTACTATAATAGATGCAGTGCTTGGAGTGATATCAAGAATAGCGCATGCATCACTAAATTTTTGACCTTTTATTATATCAAGCACTCTTTTTGCTTTGCTGGCACCCATTCTAATATAACGAGCGGTAGCAAAAGGTCTTTGGTCTTTATTTTCTTTTCTTTTTGCTGATTTTTCTCTTATTCTTTTAGCCATATTCTTCACCTACTTTTTGCCCTTAGTTACTTTTCTATCACCTGCATGACCTCTAAAAGTTCTAGTTGGAGCAAATTCACCTAATTTATGACCTATCATATCAATAGTGCAATAAACTGGTATATGCTTCAAGCCATTATGAACAGCGATAGTGTGTCCAACGAATTCAGGATAAATTGTTGAAGAACGGCTCCAAGTTTTAAGTACAACTTTTTTATTTTCTTCATTTAATTGATTAATTCGTTGCATTAGTCTTTCGTCAACATACGGTTTTTTCTTTAACGATCTACTCATTTTTCACTCCTAATTCACACGCTTAATAATAAGCTTTGTGCTAGATTTTTTTCTATTTCTTGTTTTAAATCCAAGAGCCGGTTTACTCCAAGGAGTTTGAGGTGATTTTCTTCCAACAGGAGATTTTCCTTCACCACCACCATGAGGGTGATCAACTGGGTTCATAACAGAACCTCTAACTGTTGGTCTAATACCCATGTGGCGAACTCTGCCTGCTTTTCCTAATGAAACAATTTCATGTTCAAAATTGCCCACAGTACCTATTGTTGCCTTGCATAAAACAGGCACTAACCTTGTTTCTCCACTTGGAAGTTTAATAGTTGCAAATTTTTCATCGCGCGCCATTAACCTTGCTTCTCCACCAGCTGAACGAACAATTTGTCCGCCTTTTCCAGGTTGAAGTTCGATATTATGAATAACTGTTCCCACAGGCATATCTTTTAATCTAAGTGTGTTTCCCACTTTGATTTCAGCTTTTTCACCACTCATAATCATGTCGTTAACTTTTAAACCTTTTGGTGATAAAATATATCTTTTTTCACCATCAACATAATGTAGAAGTGCTATATATGCAGTTCTGTTTGGGTCGTATTCAATACCTGCAACTTTTGCTGGTATTCCATCTTTATTTCTTCTAAAATCGATTTCTCTATATTTAATTCGATTGCCACCACCATGATGCCTAACAGTGATTCTACCAGTATTGTTACGGCCTGACATCTTTTTCTTAGTCTTTAAAAGGGATTTTTCCGGGGTCTTTTTAGTTACTTCTTCAAAAGATGCAGTTGTATAGAATCTTCTAGCAGGAGATGTTGGATTATATGTTTTTATTGCCATAATTTCCTCCTAACTTTTACGATAGACTTTCGAAAAACTCAATCGCTTTGCTATCTGCTTTTAATTGCACAAAAGCTTTTTTAAAATCAGCTGTGTAGCCTTGTGTTTTTCCTTGTCTTTTTAATTTTCCCGATGCATTAGTAGTGTTCACTGATGCAACCTTAACACCAAATATTTCTTCAACAGCTTGCTTAATTTCAATTTTGTTAGCTTTTTTAGAAACAATGAAAGTGTATTTCTTATTTGAAATGTCTGCATAGCTTTTTTCGCTTAGAACTGGCTTAATAATTATGTCGTAAGCTTTCATTATAAATAAGCCTCCTCAATAGATTTTATAGCATCTTCCGTTACCACAAGTTTGTCACACGAAATAATATCGTAAACATTTAGGAGTCCCGCTGTTGTAACATCAACGCTTTGCAAGTTTCCTGCAGCCTTTAAAAGGTTTGCGTTGTTATCCTTTGTAACAAAGATAACAGTTCTATTTAATTTTAAATCTTCAAGCGCTTTAACAAGAACTTTTGTTTTTGGTTCTAAATCAATATTATTTAATACTATTAATTCTTTGTCTGCGAGCTTTGTGCTTATTGCACTTTTGAAAGCTACTCTTCTAGTTTCTTTGTTAACTTTTTTAGAAAAGTCTCTTGGTTTTGGTGCAAATGCCAAACCACCACCTCTCCATTGTGGAGATTTCGTGGAACCTTGACGCGCTCTACCTGTACCTTTTTGACGCCATGGTTTTTTTGCATGTCCTCTAACTTCTGAGCGAGTTAGTGCGCTTTTTGTACCTTGTCTTTGATTAGCTAAATATGCAACCACAACTTGATGGATTAAAGGTTCGTTGTATTCTTGACCAAACACTTTATCGCTTAGTTTAATAGTACCGCATTCATCGCCAATTAAATTATATATTTTAACATTAGCCATTTATCTTTCTCCTTGAACCTTAATTTGCCTTAATTGCACTTCTAATTGAAACTAAACTACCTTTGTTTCCGGGAACTGCACCTTTAATAAGCAGAATATTTCTGTCTGCATCCACTTGAACTACTTTCAAGTTAAGGATGTTTACTTTTTCATTTCCATATCTCCCTGCCATTTTTCTACCTTTGTAGACTTTGCTAGGAGTTGCACTAGAACCGATTGATCCCACATGACGATGAATCGGACCTCCACCGTGACTCATTCTATGACGACCGAAGTTGTATTTTTTGATAGTTCCTGTGAAGCCGTGACCTTTAGTTAAACCTATCACATCCACAAGTTCACCTTCTTCAAAAATATCGCAAGTGATTTTGTCGCCCAATTTTAACATTTGTGAGTTTTCTAGTTTAAATTCTTTTAATGATTTTTTTGCTGGAACTTGTGCTTTTTTAAATTGACCTAAAAGTGGTTTATTTACTAGCTTTTCTTTTGTTTCGCCAAAAGCAAGTTGCACTGCATTATATCCATCATTTTCTTTTGTTTTAACTTGTGTTACATAACATGGACCTGCTTCAATAACAGTAACAGGAACAACAAGCCCATCTGAGCTAAAGATTTGTGTCATACCAAGTTTTTTGCCAAGTATTGCTTTTTTCATTGCTTAATTCCTCCTACTTTTATTTAAAGCTTAATATTGATACTAACTCCAGCAGGAAGTTCAACTTGACGAAGTGCTTCTATTGCCTTAGCTGACGGATTAAAAATATCAATTAGCCTTTTATGTGTTTTCATTTCAAATTGTTCACGCGAATCTTTATGTTTGTGAGGTGAACGAATAACTGTTACCACTTCTCTTTTTGTTGGAAGAGGAACGGGACCACTAATTTTAGCACCAAATCTAATTGCAGTGTCAATAATTCTTTTACATGCACCATCAATTAAACCGTGGTCGTATGCGCTAAGTTTAATTCTCATTTTTTGTGTTGCCATTATTTATCTCCTTAATATTTTTCTATAAATAATTTACCTAAACCATTAATACTCGCTTAAGTTGGAACTATTTTCCAACACTGCACCGTGTGTTCTGCACCATACTTTAAAAAAAATCGCTGTATGAAAATTTAAAATAGTGCTTTGAAAAAAAATAGTTTAGTCATTTCAATCTAGTTGAAACTCTTAAAAATGGCAAATTATCCTTAAATTTTGGCACTTTTTAAGGTAACTTCGCCAACTTTTTTAAATACAGCGTTGATAGTTTACTAAATTATCTTCTACTTGTCAACGGTTTTAGCAAAATTTTTTTTATTGTTTATACTTTTTTTTAAAGACATTATTGTTAAAATTCATTGGTGATTTACTTAAAGTGTCATTATTTATACAACGAAATATGTATAAACTAATTGCAAGAAGTTTTATATGTTTAAACAATTTTTTAAAGATATGATTGATATAATGTTTAATATAAATTAAAAAAATTTTAATATATTAAAAACTTATTACAAAATGCTTAAACTCTTACAAAAATCAATCTAACCAAATTAATCTAACTATATCAATCTTACCATATTAAATTTAACTTTATCAATCTTAACTATATCAATCTTACCATATTAAATCTAACTATATCATCTAACTAATTTTAATTTTTTTATTGTTTACATGTATTTGAGTAAATCAAAATTATAATAATAATCTAATAGTTTAAATAAAACTAAATTCTAATCAAAAAAAAATTATACTAGTTTTAAAACTTTATACTATTTTTAAATCCTTGCTTATACTAATTTTTAATCTTTATTTATACTATTTTTAATTCTTCGTTTATAATTTTTAAATCCTTGCTTATACTAATTTTAAAACTTTCCTTAGTTAAACGCATTATTAAATTATTACATAAAATTTAAAGCTTTAATTTGCGTATATAAGTTGC
>CALNBM010000082.1 GCA_937874195.1 uncultured Clostridia bacterium
ATACCATCTCTCCTATTTTAATATTTATAAATTATTCTATACTGTTAATTTGTGCGCCTGTAAATGTACCACCGTTATCAGCGTAGAATGTTTTAATTCTGTCAATATCAGTGGCATCAACATCTTGTGCAATTGTTAAGTTAATTAGTTTTACATTTTCAAATCTTGTGCCAGCGCCAGTTGTGGTTACATTGCCTAGTGTTAAGGTTTTTAGGTTTGTGCAATTGTAAAAACCATAATCACCAATACTTGTAGCGTTTGGAAAAATTGCTGTGGCTAGACTTGAACATTCCTGAAAAGCATAGTTTACAATAGTTATTACATTTGGAAGAGTTGCTGTGGTTAGGATTGTACAACTCTGAAAAGCACGGGAACCAATACTTGTAACGTTTGGAAAAATTACTGTGTTTAGGTTTGAACATCCATTAAAAGCATTGAATTCAAGACTTGTTGCGCTTGGAAAAATTGCTGTGGTTAAGTTTGGACAACTCCTAAAAGCATAGTTTACAAGACTTGTTGGGTAATTGCTTCCGCCATACACATCTATCATTTTATCCTTGTTTACGTTTGCACTAGTTCCAACCACAATACCATTTGAAAAATTACCGCTAATAGTAATTAAATACATTCCTGCCTTTTCGTACAGATGAGTTGGGTTTGCTGTGCCTGTAATATCATCGCTTGTACCATCGCCCCATTCAATTGTGTAATTTGGTGCACCAGTAGTTCCTGTTAGCAAAGTAAATGTATCGTTATCTGCTGGTGTTTTAATTACCAAATAGGTTTTGTCTGGGTCTTTTAACGTGTTTGGAATAGCTGTTTGAATTGCATCCGTAACCGCCTTTTGACTCATTACTGCAGTTGTGCTTTGACCTGTGGTTTGTTGAATATCAATAGTCGTGTCTATAATATTTAAATTTAGTTTAACTTGCTCTTGCTCATAAGTACTAAGTGTTTGTGCTGTTTTTTTCAAAACGACATTATCATTTGCTTTGGCATTCCACGCTGTTCGCTCAGCACTTGTAATATGCCGTGTGTTATCGTTGTTATGAGTGTTAAATTCAGTCTTAGTCGCTTGTTCATTGTTTGTAACAGAACCTAGCCCTAATTGTTCTTTTGTTACGCCATGTGGATTGTTAGTGTTGTTTTTGTGGTCGTTAAAGTCTGTATTATTTACTTTTGTATTTAAAGCAGTTTGTTGGGCTAAACTTATTGGCTTATTTATATCACTAGTATTGTCAACATTACTTAGTCCAACATCTTCTTTTTTTAATACAATATGACCTGTTCTGCCAGCAACACTTTGCACTGCATCTGTATTATCTACCTTTTCCCACTCATCGCCATTTGATATTATCCAATCGCCAACTTCAAATGTAATACCAAACTGCGCACCTGCAGTTTTAGTAACATAATAATGACCTTTCTCCTGTGGCGTAACTGTTAACTTGGGCGTATTAGTAGCAGCATTCCAAGTTCCCATATATTCAACCTGCCCTATTATACTATCGGGAATATAATCCATTTCAATTTTATAATTGTGGTCGATTAAATCATTAACACCATCAGGCTTTGCGTTCAACTTATCATACAACTGTTCTTCGACATTAGAAAAACGATTATTTGTTATTTCTATTAGGTTATTAACTCTGACATCTACATATTGGCTATTATCAATAGCCTGCTCAGCCTTAACATCAGCATTTATTGCTTCCAAGTAAGCCATGTCCGCATAATCATAAGCCTCGTTTGCTCGGGTTATAGCAATGTTAGCATCGTCTTTCGCCTGGGTTGCAACATATTCAGCATTATCTGCTTTATGCTCGGCATTAATTGCTATGTCCTCTATCCCCTCTGCAGTAGTCTTTGCATCATTTGCAGTAGCGACCGCTTGACTAGACTTATCATTAGCAGTATTAGCCTTTTCTAGCGCCTCATCTGCTTTAGAGTGCGTGTTGTCATAATCTAGTTGTAAGTCTTCCACTTGGCTGTGGAGTTGCTCAAACTCACTCGGCTCTATCTCTTCTTCTTCGTCCAATTTATCGCTTGGGTAAATATCCAAAGTTAATATAGGACTTGCCACAATTTCTTCTATGCGTGATTTTTCATCGTCGGTTGTAAAATTAACCACATTGACAATCATTTCTAGTAGCCCGCCACCTATTGCTTCATGTTGGTTAACGGTTTCCCATAGTGTAAACTCTTTAGGTAGTTTGCGTTGGTAAAGCCTGTGTGTAGTGCCGTGCATTTCATAATCTTTCACTGCTTTAAAATAATACTTTTTAGTTTGTAAGTTTTTCCCTACCACCGTGCGGATAATAGCACTTACCGCTACATAGTTACCTGTAATGATATCGTTTGTATCTATGTCGCGTACTTGGTCAACTAGTAATTCGTGCGGAACCGATATGTTAAACAACACATCGCCATAACTCCCGCGATATATTTTAAAATCGCTTTTAAAAGACTTTACTGTGCCATCTCGGCGCAAGACTAGTTCTAGTACTTCCATTTACTTCTCCTTTTATTTTTTTACAACAAAAAAGCAAGTTTTTACACTTGCTTGGCTGTGCTTTTATTGTTGCGATATTGCTTTATTTAATTCTTATAGTTCTCATTAATGAAAGGGATTTATCCTGTGAAGTAATAACTACAACAATATCTTTATTTAAATATTCATAAGAAACATTTATGTCAAATAAAAATTTTGAATACAGCGCATTATACCTGCCCTTGTTAATATAATGTATATTCTCAGGTTCATTAGCCTCATGCCAATAAATCTTATATGGCATTTGAGAGTTTTCTACATTTATACCATAGTCGCTATTCCTAAAATCATCTACACCAATTATAAATCCTATACTTATATCATTATTATTTATATTTACTCTATAACCTAAAACAGATTCAGTATCAATTTTAGAACAACCATATAAAGAAACTGTTCCTATTAACACAAGCAACATTATTAATAAATAATTTTTAATTTTTTTCATTCCACTGTAATCCTTTAAAAAAGTTGATAATTTTAAATATTATATTCTTTTTTTATATAAATTGCAAGAATTATTCATATATAATTCGTAACCCATTTTGTAATTCTCTATTAATTTCATCAAATTCATGAAAGTTGTTTATATTTTCACATTCTATCATTTGAGCAAATATAAAATATTCAGGGTGTAAATAGTCAATTATACTTCCCATACAATTTATGCTCATTCCTATTTTCTTTATAACTTTATCAAACTCTTCGTATTCCAAATTGGTTGAGTAATATTCTTCAATAATAATGCTATAATCGTTGTCAAAACTACCGCTTGTTATTTTGTGTATTGTGTTTGGTAGAGCTTTAATATTCCCCATTTGCAAGCTAAACAATTTCTGATTTAATGCAATATTATTATTAAATACATTTTGTGAAATTTGCAAACTCTCTTTTTGTAACTGAGTACTTGTTGCTGTTCCCGCCATACCCATTCCGCCACCAATAAGCCCCAAGACACCCATCATTGGATTTTTAAGTGAAAATCCAGCAAGCCCGCCTCCTATTCCCATCAATGAGGACAACATTGATAAATTAGCATTTTGATTAATAGATTTAAGTTGAAAGTCATATTGCAACTGTTGGTTCATTGTTTGATTTGCAATTGATGATTGCTGGGCTTCTTCAACATTTTTATTACCTATTAAATAATCACTCCAACCGCTACTTACTTGTGTGGCACTAAAATCGCCACCGAGCACGAGCATGTTGTCCCTTGCATCTTGCTGTGCATAAATCATTGTACTGTCTGCAACGGGTGTTACTTTATAGATTGGCTTATATGGATATAGTGTACCATTAACTTTAAACCTGAGCTTGTCTTGTGTGGTAAGAATATCAGGATTTAAAGTTGCCATACTACTGTTATTAGGACAAACTAATCTCATTTGCGAAAGATTAACACGTGATTTTCTGTTTCCTCTTGAATTCCAATCATCTAAACTGTAATCTACAAACTGTTCAATATCTTGCGAGTTTAATAGATAGTATTCACCTACTTTTGTACTTGTATCAGAGCCAGCATAAATTGGATAAACAGTATCTATTAAATTGTATATTGCATCTTCGTTAAATGGACACATTTGAATATCTATTATTTGACCTGATAAACTAGGTATATCTGCAGGAACACCAACTCCTGTCCCCATCAATGCACTTGCTATCATTTGTCCGCTGTTTCCTTGTACAGTGGCTGAATAATTGGTTGTAATTCCAATCCCATTATCAAAAACCTTAAAAGCAAAAATATTGTATGAAAAAGCACCTGCTGTTGTTTGAATACTTGTTGCTGGAAACTGAGTGTAACATGCCTCATGAGAGGCAGGAGTGCTTGATAAGAAAAGTTGTTCAATAGTATATTCATGGTATACTATGTTTCCCTCCACTATATTTTTATAGGCTGCATATCCATTATATTTTGTACCCCAGCTTTGTCCAGTTTTAGCAATGAAGGACTGTATGTCAGCTGTGTTATTTGAATCAATATTATAAGACACTGTTTTTTCGGTGTTTGTAAATATTAGTTTATAATATTGTGGACTTTCTTCTGTTCCTTTGTTAATTACGCATTCATAAGAAGAAGGATAAACATTGTTACCAGCACCACCAAACCCTCTCGTTTCTTTCATCCAACTCGGGATGTTAGACAAGTTTAAATTTAATTTATCACTTACGTATTCAGCATATCCACTAACAGAGTTTTTTACCATGTTTAATACATTTTGCGTTGGCGGAGAACTAACACCTGTTCCGCATGGATTTCCATTATCCGTAAAATTGTATCCACTCGCCCCAGTTGTACCATAATTTCCATTGCTATCAACACTTTTATAATAGTCATCAACAATATTAGTATGCCAGTAAGCACGTATATTAATATATCCGTTTTTATTTTGATTATCTATGCTGTCATAAAGACTTATTTTTGCAGGTATTGTTTCTGTTATAATCGGTGCATTGTTAAAACCAGGCATTCCACCTTGAACTTTCCAATATCCTTCTGGTATTGCAGAGCCAGCGTTATTTGCTATATTAAACGTTTTAACATATGCTAGCATTAAATTGCTGTTTATAAGCTTACTTCTTCTGCCTAATGTTAAGTTTCCACTTAGTCCCTCACTTTTATAAAATAATGGACTTGAACTGTTTAAATAACCTCTTTCTATTTCACAGTATGCATTTGAAATACTGTTCCAGTTTTCCCTTATCACATCTCTTTTTAATTGGTGTACATAAACACTGGGTTCTACATAATCTCGTTGCATTACAAACCA
>CALNBM010000083.1 GCA_937874195.1 uncultured Clostridia bacterium
TTAAATCAACAAAACCATATTCAATGGAAGATTTAATAAAATACTTAGACACTATATTTGATGAAAAAATGATTAAATTAAAGAAATATTAATTGTTTAAAATTTCCAATATGATGTTGTAATATACGAACCCTTTTCCTGATAATTGAATCCCTGAAATTCCAGTAGCAGAATTTTTGATAGAGACCTTTTTATTTTAGAAAATATAAATATAAAATAATATCAATTCTAACACACTTCTAACAAATGAGTTCAAATTTGAGAAAAAATGAAATAACTTATAATAACTTGACTTACTATTGAAACTGTATTAAAAATAACTTTAAACCATTGGTTTTATGTGGTTTATAGGTGCTTTCAAATAACTTTAACTGACTTGATATAACTTGAAAAGACTT
Source organism: uncultured Clostridia bacterium (assembly GCA_937874195.1). Taxonomy (GTDB): domain Bacteria; phylum Bacillota; class Clostridia; order Christensenellales; family UBA1242; genus UBA11490. The sequence continues at coordinate 399 of CALNBM010000083.1, forward strand.
CTGCCCACAAAACTTGAAAACCGTTGAGGTGAAAGCCTCCTGGGGTTCGAATCCTTAACCTTACGCCACATAAAAAGCCCTAAATTAATGATGTTTAGGGTTTTTTTATGTGAAATTGTAATTTAATGCAGTTAATTTAACAAAAGAATTTATTTAATTTTTGCATTGTTTAGCCATTGATTAACAAAAAGACTTTATTTTAATTTTGCATTATTTAGCCATTGATAAAAAAAAGAGTTTATTTAATTTTTGCATTATTTTGCCATTGGTTAACAAAAAGACTTTGTTTAATTTCTTTACAATGTTTATTAAATAAAGTCTATTTGTCTAATTTTTTTTACAATATTTATTAAATTAAGTCTATTTATTTAATTTTTTAGTTTGTTATTAACTTAACCTTTGAATGACCAGTGATGCTCCGCAGCCGTTTGGGATTAGCGTTGCTGCGCCCACAATTATAATAGAAAATAATTGCAAGGAAATTGTTGCTCCTGCGTTTAAATTTACAATAAACTCATTTTTATAGTTTGATAAACTCACTATTGGTCGCAGTCGCGAAGGTGCAAACGCTGAACCGTTAATCATTATTCGTGAGCCCAATAAGATTGCAGCGGTTGTGTTGATATGATATGAAATTCTATATCTTCCGCCAGTTTGCAGTGTGAAAACTGTATTGGCACCATTAACAGTTACATTGTTTAAAACTTGGTTATTGGGTAGAGGAATGTTTGTTCCACCTAATAGTGCTGTAATTAACGAGTTTTGTGTGTTACAAGCATAAGCCAGCGTGGATGTTATATCAGGCGCA
>CALNBM010000084.1 GCA_937874195.1 uncultured Clostridia bacterium
TATTTAATGACACCCCTGCGCCTGCTCTAACACACTCTCCATTGACCGTTATTTTATCAAACCACCCTTTTAGGTGAATGATAATTCCATCATACCCCTCATCATCAATAAGCAAGTTTGTTCCCTTGCCCAGTAAAAATGGTGCGACTTCGTGGTCTTCACAAATTTTAACGATTTTTATCAGTTCTTCTAAATCTCGGGGAACAAGCATTATTTTTGCATGCCCACCAATTTTAAAAGAACAATAATTTCTCAACGGCTCATTAAATAAGATAATTTCTTTGGGCACACTTTTTTTAAGTTCTTTAATTACATTTTTCACATTATTTATTTACGCTAAACTAAAATCTTTTGTGAATATTAATTAAAAATAAAAACAATGAAAAAACAAAAATTATATTAATATAATACAGGTCATCTAGGCATTAGCTGTCGAAACTAAAAACATAGAGCGCACCACTAACTGTTTCTATGTTAGTCATATCGGGCAGTTATTTTTCTCTTTTGGAATGGATTATTATTAAGTCTTTAAATTTAATTCTTAGTTTTTAATTAAAATTTACTATCGTTAGGTTCGTTAAAATAATTATAAATATTTTCCGCAAGTTTTTCGCCGACACCTTTAACTTGCATTAGTTCTTGCTTGGATGCTTTTTTAATATTGTTCAAACTTTTAAAATGTTTAAATAACTCTTTAATTTTTTCTTCGCCAATAAGTTTAATTTTACTAAGGTCGCTTGTAAGTGTGCTTTTTGTTCTCACATTTCGTTGAAATGAAACTGCAAATCTATGGCTTTCATCTCTAACATTTTGCAATAATTTAAGAGCGTAATTGTTTTTATCTAGCACTATTGGTTTTGAAATATTAGGTAAAAATATTTCTTCTTCCCGTTCTGCAAGCGAAATAACAGGTATGTTTACATTTGCTTTTTTAAGCACAGAATATGCAAAAGAAAGTTGACCCTTTCCACCGTCTATTAATATTAGATTTGGTTTCTTTTTAAAACTTATGTCTTCATTATTTAAATTATTTATTCTTCTGCCTAAAACCTGACGCATGCTTTCAAAATCATTTTGCCCGTCAGTATCTATCTTAAACTTTCTATAATGCTTTTTTTGTGGTTGTCCGTTTTCAAAAACCACCATGCTGGCAACTGTGTTTGTTCCACCAAGGTTGCTTATATCATAGCCTTCTATTCGAAGTGGTGGGTGCTCTAAATTCAATAATTCTTGCAATTTGCCCATTGCCCCCACCGTTCGAAGTTTATGCAATTTGTCTTTTTCAAGATTTTTTTCTAAATGCACTTTTGCATTTTCTATCGCCATTTCAAGAAGCCTTGCATTAACTCCTCGTTTAGGATTAAGCAACTCCACACTCTTACCTTTCTTTTCTTTTAACCATGTATGCAGTGCGTCATCAGTAATACCGCAAATAACAATTTCAGGAATAATGACATTAGTAATATAATATTGAGTTATAAAACTCTCAATAATTTCTTCATTATCGTCTGAACTTTCTGTCATATCAAAATTGCTCACTCCTATCATTTTACCGCCACGCACACACAAAAGCGAGATAGCCGAGTTGATTCCATTAGTGCTAAAACCAAAAATATCAATGTCTTTCAACTTTCCTAAATCTGTTATGATTAAGTTGTTTAAATTGTCTATGAGTTTTAAACTCTCCTTAAATTCCAGCGCCTTTTCGAACCGTTCTAATCTCGCACAATTCATCATCTTTTCTGTTAGTATATTTTTTGCAAGGGTTGTGTCACCTTTTAGAAAGTTTATAACATTGTTAACCGCTCTTTTATAATCTTCTTTTGGTACATTGCCACCGCATGGTGCTAAACATTTGCCAATATGATAATTTAAACACACTCGCTTAGGTTTACCACCTTCTTTTATATTAAGGGCACAATCTCTAAGCGAAAAAGTGTGAGCTATTATTTGCATTAAATCGGCAATTCTAACCTTGCCGAAAAAAGGACCAAAATAAAGTGCACCGTCTTTTTTTATTTTTCTGGTGAGTACTACTCGCGGAAAATCTTCTTTTGTGTTAATTTTTAAAAAAGGAAACGCTTTGCCGTCTTTTAATAAAATATTATAAAATGGCATGTGCTCATGCACTAAATTACTTTCCAGAGTTAACGCATCTAGTTCACTGGCAGTTACCACATAATCAAAATCATGAATAACCGAAACCATTTGGCGCACTTTTTCATGCTTAACATTAGTTAAAAAATATGAACTCACTCGCTTTTTTAAATTTTTTGCTTTGCCTATATATATGATATTTCCATTTGCATCTAGCATGCTATAAACACCACTGCTGGAAGGCAGTAGTGACACTTTAACTTTAATTTTGTCTCTTAATATTTCGTTCATAAATTAATTATATCACTTTATTAAAGTTTAGTATTAATATTTTATAAGTTTATAATTATGTTATTCTTAATTTTGCGATGTCTTTTATTTAAATACTCATTAATGGCTCGCCAAATATGATTGTTTTTTATTACTTTTATTATTATTAATATTTATAATTTTAATTTATAAAAGATTACTAAAACTTTTACTAAGACCAAGTTTTAATATAAAAGTAGCTCTTTTTAAAAACTGTATGATTATAATATATCTTATTTGTAACAAAAAAAAATATTATCTCATAGAAATAATTAAGTTTAAAAAACTTAGGAGAAACAAATATGAATTTTTCAAACGATGTCTTACTCGTTCTTTTGCTTTCAATTTTCGCTAGCTCCACCGACACAGACCTAAACACAAACACAAACTTTCTCCTGCTACTACTGCTAATTCTTAGCAGTATTCGTTCAAACACTAGTGTTAATCAATGTACCTGTTGTAATCCATGTGGATGCGCACCACGAAATTGCTTTATTTAAAAACTGATTTATACATAAATAAGAGAAAGCAAAAACAGATAAGAAAAAAGATTTTTAAAAAAGCACAGTATTTTCTGTGCTTAATCTTTTTATATTAAACTCTAAATTTAATTTAAAAGACTATACTAAAACATTAGTTTATTTTTATTAAAACGGAATTTTTTCTAAAAATATTTAATAAACAGTTCGCGAGTGAAAAAAAGTGTGTTTTTTGGGGTCTTATAAAATCATTAAACATTGTTAAAGGTTTTGCATCATCTTTTATAACAGCGACCTTAATATTGCTCCCTCCCATTTTCTGTCCAAATATTACTCTTCTTCCGATACTTTTGGAAGCAAACACAAATGCGATACTTACAATTCTAAGTCGTGTGTGCTAAACCATTTGTGTCATGCATGACTATTTTTTTTTGATAAAATTTTGCGTCTAGCAGACACTTTATTTTAACAAAAGGAGATTTTTTATACAATAGTAAACCTTTACTAAAACCCCCGGATTATCTGGGGGTTTTAGTGGCAATAAAAAAAGCACTTTTGTGCTTTTATATCTTATTTATTATCTATTACAAAAATATAATTAAATTATTTTGTTATCTTTTCTTCAAAGCTTTCCACTGTTTGAATTAATAGTGATACAATAGTCATTGGTCCAACTCCGCCCGGCACAGGCGTGTAAGCACTTGCTATCTCGCTTGCATTTTCTAAATCAATATCGCCGACATTTCCTGCATTGTAGCCTGCGTCAATCAACACAACTCCTTTTTTAAACCATTCCGCTTGAAGATATTTAGGTCTCCCAAGTGCACCCACCACAATATCTGCTTGCTGTAAAATTTCTTTTAAGTTTTCTGTTTTGGAATGAGCAATCGTAATAGTTGCGTTTGCGTTTAGCAGTTGCATAGCTATAGGTTTGCCTAATATTGCACTTCTTCCTACAACCACCGCATGCTTTCCTGCAATTTTTATATCATATTCTTTTAATAATTTAATAATACCTAGTGATGTGGCAGATACAAACGCCTTTTCTTTATTACACATTTTTCCAAAAGAATAAAAGCTTACTCCGTCCACATCTTTATTAACCGCCACAGTATTAAAACAATGCTGTTCGTTTATATGACTAGGCACTGGGTGTTGAATTATAATGCCATCAACACTATCATCATTATTGAGTTCATTTATTTTTTCTAAAAGCTTATCGGTGGTTGTGTTTTCGTTAAAAGTAATTATATCGCAGTCTAGACCAACGCGCTCACATGCTCTTTTTTTCATGTTCACATAAGTTACAGATGGCGCAAAATCCCCCACTAAAATTGTTACCAACTTTGGTCTTTTATTTGTGGCTATATATAATTCCTCCACCCTTTTAGATAACTCGTTTTCAATACGATCGGCGAGTTTTCTTCCATTTAATATAATAGCTTCTTCCACTTTCACCTGCTTTTTTTACCCCGCACATGCTCTTATGCACTACTAAAATTATTTATTTTTTGGTCGAATTAATTAATTTCGTGCGTGAATAAAAATTACTATCGTTCTCCACATTATTTTATTATTGCCAAATTAAATTTTTTGATTTTAATTTTATTTAGTCATTATCTTCAATGTTTATAAAAAAAACTCTTAAAGCAAATTTGCTGGCATTTTCTATATAATAATTTAACTAATTTAAACCTTATAATATTCTACTTTAATTTACTCTATTTTTAAGAATATATAACTTATTCAACAAATCTTTTCTAAACCTTTTAGGGGCTTGATTGGCTTCTTCAATAGGAATATCAAAAACAAAATTATCGTCCACTCCAAGAGCAAATCCGCTTTTCCCTTCATTAAGAAGCATAAAAGCTCTAATTGCAAACTCCACTGCAAGCATTCTATCAAGCAAACTTGGTGCTCCACCGCGTTGTATATATCCTAACTCCGAACTTCTAACCTCTAAACCTAAGTGTTTTTGAATCGCTTTTTCAACATCTTTAACAGAATAATCTAACGCCTCGCTCATTATAACAACAGGGCTTTTGCAACCGCGTTCAATACTTAATGAAACATCGCTTACTATATTTTTTATCTTTGTGTCAACTTCTGCCAGTGCAACACTATCCGCGCCAATAACAAGCGCGGTATAAAGAGCAATATCTCCGCAATTCCTACCCATTAGTTCAATAATCATGGCTTTATCGGTGGAAGACATTGTTTGTTTTATATTATCAATAGCAGCCACTGCGTTCATAACCGCCGTGTCGAAACCAAGAGTGTTGTCTGTATAAAACAAATCGTTGTCAATAGTCGACGGAATACAAATAACCTTAATACCATTTTTATGCAATTCTGCCGCACCTCTAAACGAACCATCTCCACCAAGAATAACTAGGCTATCAATGTTATGCTTTTTTAAGTTTTTAAGTGATTTTTGAAATCCCGATGGCGTTGTAAACTCTTCACTACGACTAGTTTTAATAATCGTTCCACCTATGTTTGCAATGTTTTCTACCATTTCATCTTTAAGGTCAATAAACTCATTATCAATTAATCCTTGGAAACCTCGTAGCACGCCAATCGCTTTTTGCCCATGTGCATTACATGTGTTAACAAAAGCCTTAATACAAGCATTCATACCTTGACAATCGCCACCACTACATAAAATTGCGTATTTCTTCATTATTTTCCCCTTTTAGGACTTAAATACAATTAAATTATTTATGATACTTATTTAACTATCTTTTTTTTGATATAGGTTCTTAATGCTTATATTTGTTTAAACTCTCTATATTTTATTTGTTTTCAATTTATTATGTGTTATTTTTAGTCGCCTTATATATTTTTTATTTTAAGTAGCAATAATTCATATGCTTATTTCTTCACCTGTATATCTTCTTCGTTTATATATGCCATGAGTTCTGCTTGAAGATTGCTTTTTAAGTCCACTTTTTTTGGTACTCTAAACCATTTTCCGTTTTCACTGCAATTCACATATACTTCGCTTTCGCCTGGATAATTTTCTAATACTTCTAATATATCATTATACAGTACGCTATCGTTTGTGTTAAATTTTAAACACAATTTTTCTAAGGTTTCTTCTTTTTTCGTGATTGTTAAAGCGTTTGTGTTATTCCTAGCAAAACTAGAAATGTTATCGGCAAGCACTATTGGCGCTTCACCTTGTCGAATACTTAACTTTCCATTAACTTTAAGCAATGCATCATTATTTAAAAGATGTTTGAATTTTGCATAAATTTGAGGAAAACACATAACTTCAATAATGCCATATAAGTCTTCAATTTTTAATATTGCCATTTCTTTGTTGGATGCGCGCGTTATAACTTTTTTAACTTCCGCAACTATTCCACCGCAAGTAACCGTAAGACCATCGGCTAAATGGTCATACACCCCCTCTTCCACTCCATCTCCGTTAACACTCTCAAAAGCAATTTCTTCATCTTGCTTTAACATATCACCAGTAAGATTAAACTCACTAAAAATTTCAATATAATTGCTAAGCGGATGACCAGAAACATAAACGCCCACAACTTCTTTTTCTAATTTTAACTTAACTTGCTCATCATATTCTGGGATATTTGGCATTTCCACATTAATGCGTTCTTCTTCGCCAAGTAGCCCAAAAATATCCAGCTGTCCACTTGCTCGCTTTTTTCTATCTTGCGACACAATATCGATAATAAGCGGAAAAGTTTGCATCATTTGAGAGCGTTTTGCACCAAAACTATCACACGCACCCGATAATATCATACTTTCTATACAGCGTTTGTTTAAGTATTGACTATCTAGTCTACTAATAAAGTCTGTTAAATCTTTATAGTCGCCGTTTTGTTCTCTTTCACTTATTATTGCTTCCACCACGCCTATGCCAACATTTTTAAGAGCGGCAAGTCCAAAGCGAATATTGCCATCGGTAACACTAAAATATGTTTTACTTTTATTTATATCAGGTGGTAACACTTCAATTTTTTCTTCTTTAGCATAAGTTACATAATTTTTAACTTCGTCTGCATTTGTGATACGATTATTAAGCACACTTGTTAAAAATTCCGGTTCGTAATAAAGTTTTAAAAATGCAGTTTGATAAGTTATTAAACTATAAGCAGCAGCATGTGATTTATTAAAAGCATAAGATGCAAAACTTTCCATTTGTCCCCAGATTTTTATTGCAATATCTTCTGGTACGCCCCGTTTTACCGAGCCATCAATGGCAGGTTTGCCACCTTCGGCAGGTTTTCCATAAACAAACACATTTTTTTCTTTTGCCATTTCTGCTTGTTTTTTCTTACCCATCATTCGGCGAACCATGTCTGCTTGTCCAAGTGTGTAGCCAGCCATATCTTGAACAATTCTCATAACCTGTTCCTGATAAACAATACAGCCATAAGTAACCTTTAAAATTGGCTCTAAAATTGGATGATCGTATTTAACATCTTTTGGGTTGTGTTTGTTATGCACATAAGTTGGAATGGAATCCATTGGACCCGGTCTATATAAAGACACTCCTGCTATAATATCTTCAATGCAGTTTGGTTGAAGTTCTTTCATAAACTTTTGAAAACCACTACTTTCAATTTGGAAAATAGCTTTTGTGTTACCTGTGGAAATTAATTTATATACTTCTGAATCATCATAAGTACACTTATCAAAATCAATATCCACACCACGATTTTCTTTGATTAGTTGCAATGCCTTTTCAATATCACTTAAATTCCTAAGTCCTAAAAAGTCCATTTTAAGGTGACCTAGTCGCTCAATATCCACCATATTATATTGAGTGGTTATATCCTCGCCATTTCGAGCAAGTGGCATAAATTTATCAAGATTATCCGCACCAATAACCACTCCGCAAGCATGCGTGGAAACTTGTCGTGGCATATCTTCAAGTTTGATTGCAATATCCACAACTCGCTTAACTTCATCATTATTAGCATACATTTCTTTAAGATCGGGAATGGAATAATCAATTCCATAATCTTTGTCGCTCTTTTTTGCTTTGTATAACCCAAAACACTTTTTGATTACATCTGGCTTGCTGACTTTATTAGGAATTGCTTTTGTGATTTTATCCAACTCGGAATATGGAACTCTAAGTACTCTGCCCACATCTTTAATAGCGTTTTTTGCTGCCATAGTTCCAAAAGTTGCAATTTTAACAACTCTATCAGGCGTATATTTTTCTTTTACATAATCAATAACTTCTTCTCGCCTATAATCTGCAAAGTCCACATCAAAATCAGGTGCACTAACTCGTTCGGCGTGAATAAACCGTTCAAAGAGTAAATCATATTTAAGGGGGTCGATATTAGTTATCCCAAGCGAGTATGCAACAATACTTCCCGCGCCACTTCCTCGTCCTGGCCCAACTGGTATGCCCATTGATTTTGCTTTATCAATGTAATCCCAAACCACCAAGAAATATTCTACAAAGCCTTGTTTTTCAATTAAATCAATCTCTCTATCCGCACGCAATCTGATTTCGCTAGTGACTTCACCATATCTATTAATCAAACCTTTATCTAACAATTTTCTAATAAACTCGCTAGGTGTTGAATCGTCTGCTGGTTTATATGGGGGGAATAGATAATGCCCAAACTCAAACTCGACATTACATTTGTTAGCAATCTCTACTGTAACATCTAAAGCATCTAAATCATAGGGGAACAATTTTGCCATTTCATCGTATGTTTTTAAATAAAACTCATCCGACACGAACTTCAATCTATCGGGGTCATCAACAGTTTTTTGCATTTGTACACACATTAATACATCTTGAACTTCTGCATCTTCTTTATAAATATAGTGCACGTCATTGGTTGCAACAAGTTTAATATTAAATTTTTTAGAAAGTTCTCTTAATTTTGCGTTTACTTCTTTTTGTTCTTCCATGTTATGGTCCTGCATTTCAAGATAAAAATCCTCACCAAAAATGCCTTTAAACCATTGCACTAAACGCTCTGCTTCATCGTATCTCCTGTCTAAAATTGCTTGAGGAATATCCCCCGCAAGACAAGCACTCAAACATATTAATCCACCGCTATATTTTTCTAACGCCTTGTAATCTATTCTCGGTTTATAATAAAATCCATCCCTAAAAGCAAGAGTATTTAATTTACACAAATTCAAATAGCCTTCTTGGTTCTTAGAGAGTAGCACTAAATGTGAATATTTACTTTTAGGATTTTTAACAGCAATGTTATCCGTTGTGTAAAATTCACAGCCTATAACGGGTTTAACGCCTTGCTTTTTGCATTCGTCATAAAAAGCAATCACTCCAAACATATTGCCGTGATCGGTTATAGCAACAGCAGGCATACCATATTCTTTGCATACCTTAACCATTTTTTTAATTCTTGTAGCACCGTCCAGCAAACTATATTCTGTGTGCAAATGCAAATGGACAAATTCTTTCAATCTTTCTTCCCTTATTAGTTTTTCTTTTTATATTGCTTTTATAATGTTAGATTTTTTTTGTGCTCGCTTAAATTCAAAACTGTTTTTTTATATTTTTTTTATGTAAAGTAAAGTTTATTTTGCCTCTATTTTTAAAGCAACTTTTTTAATATTTGTTAGATTACAAAATTTTCTTTTACCCTTACAAACATTAATATGAAATCTATTTTACATTATTTTTTGTTGTTTTTCAAGATAAATTATTTTTTACTAAGTTCAACATTTTGTTAGTTTTTCAAACAACTGTTTCATTTCTACCATTTTTCCACAGCAAAATTTTCCTTCCGGACAAGCACCGTCAACAAAGCAACTTGCACCCATCTTGCTAAATAATATTGGATTAAGATTGCATAATTTTTTCAATAAATCACGCATCAAGTCTCTTATTTCCCACTGTGCACGCATGCAAGTTCTAAGCCTAAACATGTGGGCAAGTTCACGAGCGTTAATTGTGGAGATAACATTCACAGTTGTTCCACTAAGCGTTATGTATATTAATTGCTCGCTAGTGCAGTTAGCCTTTCTTAACTTTTCAAACACTTCACGATTGCGTTTTATCGCATTTGTGTATAATTCTTTTAATTGCTCATTTTCACTAATTTTAGGTGGCATAACAAAATTATAACTGTATGGAAAAGTTTGTAAATAAGGAACTATAATCGATTGTATTCTATGCCTGACTAAATGAGTTAGTGTGGATAATGTTAAATTTTTAAATTCAATTGTGAAATTAAATTGCTCTAATATTCTGGCAATTTTGCTGTCAGTTTTTGCTTGTTTTATATCAAATGTTTTTACACCTAGTAACTGTTCGCACTTTTTAAATATGCTTTCACTATCGCTTATTCCTTGTAAAATATTAGTGTCCGCTGTTTCAAAAGTAATTTTATTTGCGCTTGGATAATCAATTAAATTCAATTTATAATCTTTATAGTTATGCTTTTCTTTGTCCACAATATTTGGGTATCTTTCTTCCAACTGCTCTTTTAATTGCATACCTAAGTTAAAAATTTCTATAAAGTGTTTACCTCTGCCATAAATCATATTGCTAATAAGATATATTAGTTCGCGAGTGTTAAAACTTGCATAGATATTACTTGCAAAAGCATAAGGCAACACAAATCTTGCATCTTCCACTGCCACTCCATCTGCAACCAACTTGTCATAAACAGAAAACATATCTTCGATATGCTCTGTCATAATTTTTTTATTTTTCTCGCTTAAATCTTTCGGCAAATTATATCCCGCTTTGGAAAAATTCACATAGCGTCGTGATTTAATGGTGTAAGCCCCTAGTCTAAATTCAATCAAAAACTGTTCGAAAAACACACTCACATTTTCAAAAGCAATATTAAAATAATGGTGTTCAATAATAGTTTTGTGACCCGATGATATAACTTTATCCACTAACTGCAAGTTTTTTTCCTTGTTGTTGCGATTGTTATAAATATCTGTTGCAGTGCCTTCTCGAGTGGAAATTGTTCCCGCACAGGCACAAATTTTTTCACCGTTTTTAGTTTCAGATAATATTTTTGCAAAACTCATAAAACTTATCTCCCGTAAAAACTTTTACTATTTTAGTATAACAATAAATATTTTTTTTTCAAATAATATTTAACTAACAAAATAAAATTGCTTGCAGGCTAATATTTAAAATTTTAATTTCCATAAAATCATTGACAAAAAGCACAAACAGTTATATACTTTTAACGCACTAAAAAATATTGTTAGTTTGATAGTTTTATTTACAATTTAAAGTTTACTTACTTAACTATAAAAACAATTCTAAGCAAAAACTCCTTAACTTGCATACAAAAGTTTAACCCCTGCACAAATCAATTAATTAAATAATAATAAACTAAAAAAATAGCAAGAGTTAACGATGTTTTGAAAAATGCTAATAAATTATTTTAAAATTCATATCAATTTAATAATCAATTTTCCCCTTCTTTCTTTGTTTTTAAGCGCACCATTAGCTCAGTTGGTAGAGCAACTGACTCTTAATCAGTGGGTCCACGGTTCGAGCCCGTGATGGTGTACCAAAAAAAACGGCTTAACATAAGCCGTTTTTTTACGCAAAATTTAATTTAGCACTTAATGTAAGAATTAATTAAAAGTTGGGCAAAGATTTTTTTATTAAAAGTAAAATCATATAATAAAATAAAAGAGAAAATTAGTTTGTATAAAAACTTTTATTTCTTTTATTTTTTTAATCAAAAGTTAGTTAATACTTTATAATATAAAACAAATAATATAGAGAAAGTTATATTTTTTTGTTTTAACTAAGTTGTTGTATATTATTTAAATGGAGAGTTTTTTTTAAAAAAAGCTTGCTATCAAAACTTTCCAATTATAAGAATTTTGTTTCAAACTTTTTCATAAATTCAGTGAAAGTCATTTTAAAGATTATATCTTTATCTTGAGGTCCTTCTATAGGATAAGGCTTAAAAACACCTCTTTCAATAAATCCTTCCGGGTCAACAAATATCACTTTTAGACCTTGCTCTCTGGCTTGTTTTTGAACTTCTCTCCTATCTGCGTGACATCCAATGCAAATTAAAGACTTTATCGACTTATCAAATTTAATTTTAGGTATATAAATATCCCGTTCATACACTCGTAAAATTTGTTCGTCAATATCTAATCTTTTTACCAACCTATCAAAATTGTTGTTATAAAGAGTGCCCGTAAACAACTCTTTTTGATACGCATCTTTAAAAATATTATATGCTTGTGAATGTTTTGCCTGCAAACAAGCAAGCGGAACTTTTGCAAATTTTTTATACATTTGTTCAGGGTTTTTTATTATTTCTTCCATTAAAGTATCTTCGCTACCAAAATAGAATTTTTTAGTTTTATGATTCTGCACCTTATAGGTCTCATGCATTTCATATAAAGGCGGTATGTCGGTTTCAATAGACGGACCGCATCCCATTTCAATTTGTGCAGGCAAATATTTTTTAAGCACTTCTAAATCGGTTTCATAAGTCGGATTTCCTCGCTTATCAGGAATTCTAATCATTTTGGTAGAATGTCGCCACATTCTATCGTAGTTATGCTTCCAGTCATTGTTTTTTGTTATAAACACAATATCAATGGATGAGTAATTATTAGGAAATGTAGCCCCACTATCTTTGTTTTTTGGGTGATTATCATATTCCATAATAAAAACTTCAAACATATCATCTTTTAAAAATTTATTATCAACCTTTTTAAAACCGCTTTGCTCTAAGGCTTGAAAAATTCTTTTTTTATATTCAAGTATTTCGTTTTTTGGTAAAGTGTTGCTAACCACAATATATGTACTTTTTAAACTTAAAAAATAATCCGTATCATCTTTTTTAGCAATATACTTATCATAAAAATGAATGTATCTCCGCCTTTGTGTAGTCTCATCTTTATAGCATGATTGACTAGCATTTTCCATACATTGATTTCTAAGCCACATTCCTTCAAAAAGGTACTCACCTTTTTCATCTGTAAAGTAATTGCTAAAGGTTTCGTATTGTTCTTTTGTTAGTTTTGCAAGTTTAATTGTTTTCATGTAACCATCCTATTTACAAACACTTAAAATTATTTTAATTTTGGTAAAAATAGTATATCACCAAGCAATCTTATTGTCAATTTTATATCCTATGTATAAATTTATAAAAAACTATTATAAATATTTTTTACTATATTATCTTGTCATAATTATCTTGTCATACTAAACTTTTTTGCACGAAATAAAACGACCTTTGAGTAGTGCAACGAGGCGAAAAAAATAAATGCTAATGGTTTTTTTTAATAAAATAGTTACTATAATAACAATTCTATAATATTTAAAGGTTATATTTAAGTAAAAAAAAAGTAATGGCTTAATTTAAAATGTTAACGCCTGAAAATAATTAAAACAAACCTAAATTAACATTAGCCTGACAGTCAACCTAAAAAGAGTGAAAATAAGCATATCAAATTACATGTATTAGTTTTATTAAAATAATCCACTATTAGTACTTAATTCAATCTTGAAATTGTTTCCACACTTTTAAATTTGCCAGTCGATAGGTGATTGGTTTAGGGTTGTCAGAATTGCGTTTGCTTTGCTAAAATGCTTGCAACCAAACCAGCCACCGCGGTTTGCACTCATAGGACTAGGATGATTGGCGGTTAGAATGTAGTGTTTAGTGGCGTCTATATTTTTTGCATAAGCCTTAGCATGACCGCCCCAAAGCATGAATACAACTGGTTTCTCACGACTGTTTAATATATTAATTATTTCGCTCGTAAACTCTTCCCAACCTTTATTTTTATGACTGTTTGCTTTACTTTTTTCCACTGTCAACACAGTGTTTAAAAGCAACACCCCTTGCTTCGCCCATTTAGTTAAATTTCCGCTTTTGAATGTTTTACAATTAATATCGCTTTTTAATTCTTTAAAAATATTTCTTAGCGATGGCGGAAAATTTACTCCCTTTTCCACTGAAAAGCATAGTCCATGTGCTTGATTTTCGCCGTGATAAGGGTCTTGCCCCACAATCACCACTTTAACATTTTCTGGACTCACTAAATTTAGCGCATTAAAAACATTCTCCACTTTGGGGAAAATTGTTTTTGTGGCATACTCATTTTCTAACCATTTTATTAAATTTTTATAATTTATGCTTGTTAATTTATGTTGTAATTTTTCTTGCCAGTGACTAGACAATATAAACATTATTTCTCTTTTTGACTATATTTTTTATAGTTTTAGTGTAACAAACTAAAACTATTTTTGCAATTAGAATTTTATTATCTATTTTGATTAAAATATAAACTGTGGTAAACTAAATATTATGAAACGCAATCAAATAATTGTAGAAACAAAAAGAAAAGTCAAAAAGTTTGGGCTTGCTCTGGGTGGTGGTGGTGCAAGAGGTTTTTCTCATATTGGTGCACTTAAAGCATTTGAAGAACATAACATCAAGTTTGATTATATAGCAGGCACAAGTGTGGGGGCTATTATTGGTGCGAGTTTAGCAGCAGGAAAAACCGCAGACGAACTTTTGAAACTCGCTCTTTCTTTAAGAGAAAGAGATATTAGAACAAATTTTGTGCCATTAACTCCTAGTAAAACTGACGGTATAGAAAAAATATTAATCGAAAACCTTGGCGATATTGAGTTTTCTGATTTGAAAATTCCTTTTTGCGCTGTGGTAGTGGATATAAAAACAGGCACAGAACTGCATATAACAAAAGGCAATTTGGCAAAAGCAGTGGCGGGAAGTTGCGCAGTTCCCGGCATTTTTTCACCAGTTGAATTTGGCGAACATTTGCTTTTTGATGGAGGACTTATAAACACTATTCCTGCAAATGTACCTAAACTAAACAATTGCCAAATTACAATCGGAATTGATATCAACAGCACACGCGGAAGTGGCGCGAAAAGTAAAAAATATTTTGACCTTTTAGGTGCGTCTATTGGCGTGATGATGAAAAGTAATACCATAAAAGGCTACCTAAACGCCGACATTATGATTCAACCAAATTTAAAAGAATTTAAAAGCACAAAACTTGCAGGCGCCCAAGAAATGTTTGACGAGGGTTATAGAGCAACACAAGAAAAAATTCCTGAAATTTTAAAACTTTTTGCAAAACGCAAAGAAAAAAAAGGTCGCGGATTTTTTAAGTTTTGGTTAGGGAAAAAAGACCAAAGAATATGAAAATGATTATATTATTTCACTTGGCTTACAAGCTTTGATAATAACGCGAAAAAATATCTATCAGTAACTTTACGATAATGCTTGTTAAATCATGCAAGCGTGTTCAAAACCTATATTATCTGGTTAATGAAGGACTACATAGTAAAATCATTTCTGTGCAACCAGAAACTATGAAGAAAATGCGTAGAACTCTTGGCAGGATTGTAAACGAAGGTAAAGGCGGAGTTATTTGTATTTTGTTATAAAATAATTATAGTCCTAATCAAAATTTAATTTATTTTAAGAAAATGCAAAATATCTTTTAAAAAATAAGAAAATGCAAATGATTTTTAATTGCGATAAAAAAAACTTCTATCAAAAATCATAGAAGTTTTTTTATGTATTATTTTTTAAAATAATTATAGTTCTCTTTGTGCCCCAACATTTTATCAACTACTCTAATGAAATTAAAACTCACTTATATTAAAATAATTTTTTATAATCACTATTAATATTGCACGAAAAATTACTTTATCGCATTTTTAATAAGTGATAGCTTTTTTTCTTTTTTTAATCAAATTCAACTCGCACGAATTTTTTACATTAAACTATACTTAAAAATTTCAGTGACTGCATAAACATGTGTTATAATAACTAAAAATTATAATTTAAAATAAAACAACAAAATAACTTGTTTGAACATTAAATAAAAAAACGTTGACTTGCAGAAATTTGTAAAAATATCTAAACGGTTATTTATTATTAATTTAGTGAAGTATTAAAACAAAACTTAAAGGAAAAACAGTGTCAACAACAAGCAAGCAAAAAAAGAAAAAATGGCAATGGAGAAGAGCAGTAAGCGTTAAACGATTATGCCTTAACTTATGTTTTGCATCTCTATTACTCCTAAGCCTGTTTTTTACTCATGAGATTAATATATTTTTAAAGTTTCAATATGATTATTCGAATTTTTCCACAAGCACTTATGAGGTTCATTTTGTGGATGTTGGGCAAGGTGACGCAGTTTTAATAAGATTTTCGAACGGCAAAACAATGCTGGTTGATAGCGGAGATGAAAGTGCAAAAGCCAACTTAACGAACTACATAGATAATGTTTTTTTTCGAAACAGTAAAAATATTTTTAACTATGTGGTGCTAACGCATGGTGACAGCGACCATATGGGCAACATGGCACATATTATAAATAACTACACCGTTGAAACTTTTTACGCACCTATGCAGACGGAAGGCACCAGTAAATATTTAGCACTCACACAGGAATTAAAAAACAAACATAACGAAAATGAAATACAATTAGCATATAACATAGCAGGAGTTGAAATTGTTGAAGGAAATGAAAAAGTAACATGGCTAAGCCCTGTAAAAGAA
The DNA here is from genome assembly GCA_937874195.1 of uncultured Clostridia bacterium. Lineage (GTDB taxonomy): Bacteria > Bacillota > Clostridia > Christensenellales > UBA1242 > UBA11490. The sequence goes on from CALNBM010000084.1 coordinate 16,409, forward strand.
ACATACGAGAACACCAACGACTTTAGCCCAATAATGCTTGTGGAACTAATTGCGTGCAAAATTTTATTAACGGGCGATGCCACATCGCTTACGGGCGAAATAGAGGCGTGTAACTTTTTTATTGATAGAATCGATATAGATATTTTAAAATTAGGTCATCATGGCAGTAACACCAGCACAAGCATGTTATTTCTCGAAACCTTCACACCAGAAATTGCAGTGATTTCCTGCGCACTTCATAATAGATATAATCACCCCTCCGCCGGCACTCTTGAACGGCTGGCAGAGTATGACCAAATGTATAATAAAAATTTATCTAATTATTTTTCCACAGCGGAAAAAGGCAATATAATTTTTCACATAAACACTAACGGCAACCTAACCACTTCCTTTCTTGATAATGTGAATAACTACACTTTCATTAGTTGGATATACATCGCCCTGCCTGCGTCTGCCCTTCTTTTGACAGTTGCGTTTATTCCTATGAAAATAAACCGCACTGAATGGAAAAAATTACAAACTAAAAAACGAAAAACAAGCAAAAACTAACTGTTACTAATTATAAATAATTATTTTTCCTTAAAAATAAAAAAACTTTCTTTTAAACCCGTTTATTATTGGAATTTTTAGAAAATAGTGTTAAAATTAATTTGATTTATTTTACAAAAGTTTTAAAAGGAAAATTCATGGATTTATTTAGCAAATGCAAAAACGAAGCGCTTGACAATGTACGAGCGGTGGGATTATACCCATATTTTCACGAACTTCAAAGCAAACAGGACACCGAAGTTATTATGGGCGGAAAGCGTACAATAATGATAGGTTCCAACAATTATTTAGGATTAACTTCTCATCCTGATGTTATAAAAGCAGGCGTGGAAGCTTTAAAAAAATATGGCTCGGGTTGTTCTGGTTCACGGTTTTTAAACGGAACATTAGACCAACATGTTATGCTTGAAAAAGAACTAGCCGAGTTTTTAAAGAAAGAAGAAGTGTTAACTTTTAGCACAGGCTTTCAATCAAACCTTGGAATTATTAGTTCAATAGCGGGCAGAAATGATGTTATATTATGCGATAAAGAAAACCACGCTAGTATTTACGATGCGTGCAGATTAAGTTTTGCAAAACTTTTAAGATACGAACATAGCGACATGAAAGATTTAGAACGCCAACTTAAAACTATTGGGGAAGATAAAGGGATACTCATTGTAACCGATGGAGTATTTAGTATGGGTGGAGATATTTGCAACTTGCCGGGAATTGTTAAATTGGCTAAAAAATATGGCGCGCGCACCATGGTTGACGATGCTCACGGACTGGGAGTTCTTGGCAAACACGGCAGAGGTACAGCAGAATATTTTGGGCTAGAAGATGAAGTTGATATTTATATGGGTACATTTAGTAAGTCGCTTGCTAGCCTTGGCGGATATATGGCAGCAAAAAAAGAAGTTGTGGATCATGTGAAACACACTTCCCGGCCATTTATTTTTAGTGCTTCTATCACCCCAGCAAGTGTGGCTTGTGCAAGAGCGGCTCTTAAAATTTTAGCAAACGAGCCAGAGCGCGTAAAAGCACTATTAGATATTTCTGCTTACATGCGAGAGGGCTTAAAAAAGGCAGGTATAAAAATTATAGACAGCATCACTCCTATTATTCCTATTTATACATACGAAATAGAGCGCACTTTCCTTGCATGCAAAATGCTATTTGAAAAAGGAATCTATGTGAATCCTGCTATTCCACCTGCAACACCCGAAGGTCAATGCTTAATTAGAACAAGTTACACTGCCACTCACACAAAAGCGCAAATGGATGAAGCAATTATTAAAATTAAAGAAGTGATGGACCAGTTGGGAGCAATGGAAAATCAACAATGGAAATAATTTTTCCTGTTTAAATAAAATACACTAATTTTTAAGTTGATAATTAATAATTAAAATTAAAAAATATCCCCACCGCTTAGGTGGGGGTTTTTATATCGCGCGCATAGTCTTTTTCGGTTCTGCAAAACAATTTAAGAGTAATTTTATTTTAGTTACGCAATAAAGTTTGGGTTTAGATATTCTTTAATACTTATTTGATTAAGAGATAAATATTTTAATGAATCTCCTATGACAATAATTGCTCATAACGCAGGTTTTGATACTGGATTTGTTAAAAAGATGTTTAATGATTGTTCAAATGAAATAACAATTATGTACGATGATATTTTTTCAAGAAATGTAATAGACACAGCAACAATGGCTTTAATTTTAAGATTGCAGGGCAAGTTGCCTTTTGACAGGTGTTCACTTGATAATATTTTAACTTATTACGATATAAAAGGACCTGAAAATTTCGCCACACTGCATTGAATGATTGCGCAAAAAACCGCTGAAGCATTTTTATGTATGTATAATCATCTGTCTAATAATTCATTATCTCCCACAAGAAGATAAAAATTACGAAACTGGTTTTGATGATTTAGCAAAACTCAAAAATGGCGGAGCACAAAGAGAACTATAATTATTTTAAAAAAATAATACATAAAAAAACTTCTATGATTTTTGATAGAAGTTTTTTTTATCGCAATTAAAAATCATTTGCATTTTCTTATTTTTTAAAAGATATTTTGCATTTTCTTAAAATAAATTAAATTTTGATTAGGACTATAATTATTTTATAACAAAATACAAATAACTCCGCCTTTACCTTCGTTTACAATCCTGCCAAGAGTTCTACGCATTTTCTTCATAGTTTCTGGTTGCACAGAAATGATTTTACTATGTAGCCCTTCATTAACCAGATAATATAAGCTAGTTCCAAAAAGTTTTGTGTCCCAAATGCTATGTGGATTATTTTCAAATTCGCTCATTAAATATTTAACTAACTCTTCCGATTGTTGTTCATTGCCCACGAGTGAATTAACTTCAGTGTCTAAATCCACTTGCATGATATGAAGGCTAGGTGCGCTTGCTTTTAATTTAACACCAAATTTATTTCCTTGTTTTATAATTTGTGGTTCTTCTAACGCCATTTCTTCCAGTGTTGGATGCACAACCCCATAGCCTGTTTCATTAACTTGAGTTAATGCATCTTTAAATTTCTCATATTGAATTTTAGCTACTGATAATTGTTTAATATAAGAAACCAAATGATACTCACTTGTTATTTCCGCACCGCATTGTTCGCTTAACACTTTATAGAACAATCCTGATTTTGGAATAATTGTGACAACCACTGCACCTTTTCCAAGCACAATTTCTTTGTCTGTAACAGGTTCAAAGTTTTCACTGTTTGCAAACAGTTGCATGTCTGCGGGTACATCTCCTATTTTTGATGCATCTTTTAATGCTTTGCTTAGTTCTGTTGTTATTTCTAAAACAAGCGGATGCGAGAAAGGAAGTGCTTGCATCCATTTTGGCAACTTTGCCGAAACAGTAACAATAGGAAACTCGTTTAGCACTTTTGAAAATATTTCATTAATATCTTCATCTTTTAAATTCATAACATCTTGCACAACAACACTTGTCTTATATTTATTGCGCAAACTTTCTTTTAAAGCAAGTGTTTCAGGACTTTTCGGATGAGTGGAATTAAGCAAAATAATAAACGGTTTTTTGGTCTTTTTTAATTCCGCCACCACCCTTTCTTCCGCTTGAACATAATTTTCTCTGGAAATTCCTGTTATGCTACCGTCGGTTGTAACCATAATGCCAATGGTGGAATGCTGCCTAATAACTTTTTGTGTGCCGATTTCTGCCGCTTTTTCAAATGGCATATCTTGCTCGCTCCAAGGCGTTTTAACTAAACGAGGTTTTTCATTTTCAATATGCCCTATTGCGCCTTCCACTAAATAGCCAACGCAGTCAATCATACGCATATTTAAAACAATATCGTTTTCTAACTTAATTTTAACAGCTTCGTTGGGAACAAACTTTGGTTGTGTGGTCATAATACTTTTGCCATCTCCACTTTGAGGCATTTCATCAATGGTGCGCTCCTTATCGTTTGCGTTCATTATATTTGGAAGCACCAATTTATCTAATAATTTTGTAATTAGAGTGGATTTACCCGTTCGAACAGGCCCCACCACACCAACATAAATATCGCCATTCGTTCGCATAGCAATATCATTATATATATCATAATTGCTCATAAACCCTCCAAGGTGTTTGATATAAAATTTTATGAGCAATTTAAAGTATTTATGATTAATTTTTAAGTTTTATTTTACTATAAACTATCATTAGGACTAAGGTGAGTGTTTTTTCTAGCATCAAAACCATCTTCACTTACATAATTATTGAAGTTCCCCTCATAAATTTCATTGCTAACGGAAATATTATGATTGTATCCGCTTGCGTTGTTTTCCTTTTGCTTGCGTTTATGTTCTAACACTGCCGTCTGTTGCATAGTTTGCGGTTTACAGTGATTTAGTTCAACTAAGATAATATCCTTACCTATCTTACAAATACGGTTATAGGGAATAAAAAAATCCGATTGAGATTTGAATATGTTAAAAAAGTTTCTGTCCCCCGGCACAATGATTCCTGTAACGCGTGCGCAATGAGTATCGATAACTATATCGATAATATGTCCAAGACTTCTGCCGTCATAAATATTTACCACTTCTTTTGAACGAAGTTCACAAAACGATACTTCCAATTTATCACTCGCTAATGTAAGAGTTATTAAAATATATGATAAATTCCGTTATAAAAGTACATACACTTGCAAAAAACGACAGAAATGCTCTTTAAAATCTTTATTAATATTATATGCAATACCACTCCAAGGCTCTCTTTTAAAGGCAATGGAAAAAAGTTTTTAAAAACTGACAAAATATGATATACTAAACAAGTGAAATTTTTTGTAAATTACTTTATTATAATTTGAAAGGAAACAAAATGATAATACAGGTGAAGAACTATAAGAAAACAATATCTGAAATAACATGTTACTATAATAATCTTATAAATGAAGTGAAAGAAAACAAAAATATTGGAATAGTTAACGAATGGATTGTGGACAACTACCCCACCATTGTTGAAAAAAGGAACGAATTAAACGATTTTTTAGCCAGTAAACTCAATCAAGAAAACTTAGAAGAAAACGGCGAACGACTTCATAAAATGCTTCATTATATCTACACTCAAAATGATTATAAAATTGATTATCAGAATTTTTTTAGTAGCCTTTCAAAGTATCAAAGCAAGTTTACAATGCATTTAAGTTATATTGATATTGCATTAATAAAACCTATTTCTAACATAATTATTCTTCAAGAAATCCGTGAACTTTGCAAAAGAGAAGAATATTTAGCCAAAGAACAAAATAGTGCAAAAGACTTGTTAGCAAAAATCTTAAAAGACGGATTAGCAGATGCTAACCTTTTAAAATATGTAAAAAGTGGAAAACAATTAGTTGAACGGCCTGCTTTTATTCAACAATTTTTGCTAACGCTTAATAAATACGGCACAGAAGCCGAAAATGTGGTAAAACAATTAACTGAACTTATAAGCGAACATAAAGTAAACTTAAAGCAGTTAATCAGTCAAGTTCAACAAATAAATATAGATGCTCATTTAAAAGTTGTCGGACTGTTTAAAATAATCAAATTTATATCTTCCATTGAAGAAGAAACAATAATAACCGAACTAAGTATAACAGAAAAGGTGCTTAATAAAGACCGTGCATTTGCTATGCAAAATGTTCAAAGCAAACGGGAATATCGCTGGAAACTTCTTGAAAAGTGTAAAAAAGAAAAAATAGACGAACTAGATTTAGCAAATAAATTAATAGAGCACCATAAAGAAACAGGCGAGCATATTGGATTTTTGTTATTTAAGCCTAAAAAATATAATGTTCGAGCTGTGGTTTATATAACATCTATTATTATACTAACGCTAGCATTAAGTGTGCTACTTGCACTAAAACTGTCAAGCGTGTTCATTCTTTCATTTGTATTTGCATTAATACCTGTAAGCCAAGTGATTATTCAAATAATTAACAGAATTTTAACAAAAAGAATTGGACCTACATCACTATTTAAACTTGACTACACTCATGGCATTCCTAAAAGTGACAGCACAATGGTAGTTATTCCAACAATAGCGAAAGACAGAAAAAAAATTGACGCAATGTATGAGCAATTGGAGAAATATTACTTAGCCAATCAAATGGATAACCTTTATTTTTCTTTACTTTTAGACGGTTCAGAAAGTAAAACTGAATTTACCGATTTTGACGAAGATGTTAAAACTTACACCAAACAAAAATGTGATGAGTTAAATAAAAAATATGGCAATCAAATTTTTTACTTTGCGTATAAAGCACGCCTGTTTAATCCGGGCGAAGGCACTTATCTAGGCTGGGAAAGAAAACGAGGATCGCTAATTTTATTTAACAAACTTCTTTTAAAAACTTTGAGTGATGAAGATATAGAAAAATATTTTCACGCTGAAACCATATCAAAATTAAAAGCAAATGTTAAATATGTTATAACACTAGACTCCGACACTGAACTTATTGTAAATAGCGCAGCAAACTTAATTGCAACAATGGCGCATCCGATGAATAAGCCGGTTGTTAATCCAAAATTAAATAAGGTTGTTAGAGGATACGGTATACTTCAACCTAAAGTTAATATTGATGTGGAATCATCGAACCGTTCCACTTATGTTAAACTATATGGGGGGCTTGGCGGCTACGACACCTATAATTCTAAAGTTTCTAACCTTTATCAAGATGTCTTTAATGAAGGCAGTTTTATGGGTAAAGGCATTTACGATTTAGAAGTTTTTGAAAACTTGCTGGATAATCGTTTTCCTGAAAATCAAATATTAAGCCACGATCTCCTTGAAAGCAATTATTTAAGAAGTGGTTTTGTGAACGATATAGAATTTATCGATGATTTCCCGTCTAAATTTCTAAACGATATGTCCCGCCATCACAGGTGGATGCGTGGCGACACTCAAATTTTACCATGGCTTAAACGCAAAGTTAAAAATGCTAAAGGCGAAAGCATTGATAACCCTATTTCTCCTATTGGCAAGTGGAAAATATTTGATAATTTACGGCGTGGATTTTTAGAGTTTTCTTTGCTTGGAATTCTACTCATTAGTTTATTTAGCGTTAATAGTGAAAACTTATGGTGGTTGCTATTTATTGTGGGAGTGATTGTGCTACCAGTACTGTTTTATATAGTTGATAAACTAAGAGCATCTTTTAATCTTGCTTCATTTACTAAAATAAAACCATATAAGAAATTTTTACTGGGCATGAAAGCAGTGATTGTCCGTACTTTTATTTCTTTTATTATTCTTCCATATAAAGCACATTTATATTTAGAAGCATTTTTTAAATCAATGTATAGAATGCTAATTAGTAAAAAACGCATGCTTAATTGGCTAACCGCGGAAGAAGCGGATAGAACGCTAAAAAACAACATAGCATCATATATTAAAAACTTTAAGCCAAACTATATTTTCTCAATTTTAATGATTGCTATAACTGTGGTGTTTTTCCCTAATAATATTATTCCTGCTTTAATTTGTGGCGTGCTATTTTGCATTGCGCCATTTGTGTTATATAAAGTTAGCATGGATTCTCCAAAATTCACTAGCGACCTAAACGAAAAAGAAAAACAAGATCTTAAAGAACTTGGACTTAAAACATGGAAATTTTTTGAAGAAAACCTAACTGAAAAAAATAAGTTTTTAATTCCCGACAACTATCAATTAAACAGAGAATATAAAGCTGACTTAAAAACTTCCGCCACCGACATTGCTTTTTCATTGATTTCTATTATATCTGCTTATGAACTTGGATATATTGAAAAGAAAAAGTGTATTAATATGCTTACTAAGGTTATAAACAGCATATCTAAACTGGAAAAATGGAACGGTCATTTATATAACTGGTATAGCTTAGAAAGTTTTCAACCAATGTTCCCGTATTTTGTTTCCAGTGTGGATAGCGGAAACATGGTTGCATGCTTGTTAGTTGTGAAAGAATTTTTAAAAAGTTTAGGCGACACTTCCCTTGAACCTGCTTTAACAATCCTTATTGATGAAGCAGATTTTAAAAGATTAATAACAGAAGAAAATGTGTTTAGTATTGGCTATAACACTGTTGAGGGCGAATTATCTGTTTATAACTACAATCAATTTGCAAGTGAAAGCAGGTTGCTTAGTTTTGTTGCAATCGCAAAAGGCGATGTGGATAGCAAACACTGGTTTTGTTTGGATAAAACACTAACCAAATATAAAAACAAAAAGGGATTATCTAGTTGGGGCGGTTCATTATTTGAATACTATATGCCTACAATTTTTATGAGAACTTATCCAACCACACTATTAGAAGAAAGTTATGACTTTGCATATTTCTGCCACAAAGAATATATTGAAGAGCGGTATCCGACTCTTCCTTGGGGTATCTCGGAATGTGCGTATGACGAACTGGATAACGGCGTTAATTACAGATATAAAACTTTCTCCATTCCATATTTAAGATTACAAGAAGAAATTAAACCTAGAATTGTTATATCACCTTATTCATCACTGCTTGTGTTACCACAAAAGCCAAAAAGCGTTTATAACAACTTAAAAAAGTTTAAAGATTTAGATATGCAAGGCAAATATGGTTTATATGAATCATACGACACCACCACAAAAAATCCCGTTAAAGCATTTTTTTCTCACCACCAAGGTATGATTTTAGCAAGTATTGCAAACTATCTTCAAAATGGCGCTATTCAAAATTATTTTCATAATGATATGAGAGTTAAAGCTTTCGAAATGCTAACAAAAGAAAAATTGCAAATAAAACCATTTATCGATTTAAAGATTCAAAAATATAAGAAAATAAACTATCAAAAAGAAACTATTGAAAATAATATTAGAAGTTATATGCATGTTTCTGCCCTTCCTGAAATGTCTGTTCTTTCTAACTCGCAATACACTGTGCTTATGAACGATCGCGGGAATGGTTTTAGCAGATACAATAATATTCAATTAAATAGATATAGGAAAGTAACAGAACAGGACTATGGCTCTTTCTTATTTATTAAAGACACTCAAACTAACAAATATTGGTCAAACACTTATTCTCCAACAAATTTAACTCCTGACAAATATGAAGTGGTGTTTGCAAGTGACAAAATTAAATATGTGCTCACTAAAAACAATGTTATAACAACCACAGAAATTATTGTAACAGAAAGTAACATGGCAGAAATAAGAAAAATCACTCTTAAAAACCTAACTAATCATGATAAAGAACTTGAACTTACTTCTTATTTGGAGCCAATCATAACAGAAAATCAAAATGATGTTGCACACCGCACTTTTAACAGTTTATTTATTACCACAGAATTTGATCAAAACACAGGTAGCCTAATTGCTAAAAAGAAGTTAAGGTGCAGCTCTAAAAACTATTACATGCTACATAGATTGTTTTCAAATTCATTTAATGCAAGTGAAAACAAATATGAAACAAGTAGAAGCTATTTCCTTGGTGTAAACCAACTTCTTAGTAAGCCGAAAGCTATCAATCAAGAACTATCTAACACAGTTGGAACGCCTATTGATCCGATACTCTCACTTAGAAATGGAGTTGTTATTCCAAAACACGAGAGTATCACATTATATATGCTTAATTGCTTTGGAACATCAAAAGAACAAGTTATAGATATTGCTAACACCTACAATTCTAAAAGCAAAGTTGAAAAGGCAATTGAAGTTAGTTCAGTTGCAAACATTGTAAACACCAAGCAGTTAAATATAACAGGCGAAGATATGCAACTATATAATATTATGCTAAATTATTTATATCAGACAAGCAGAATTAGTATAACTGGCGAGCGTAAAGTGTTGTTATCGAAAAATGCACTGGAAAAAGAAACTCTTTGGAAATATAACATTTCTGGCGACTTACCAATAATAGCAGTAACAATCAATGATGCCAGTCGAATAACACTAATTAAAGAAATACTTAAAGCGTATGAATTTTTAAAATCAAAGGGTATTTATATTGACATTGTTATTATAAATAACGAAAACGAAGAATATAGAGCATATATTAAAAAAGAAATTGAATTAGAACTTTATAGAATACGAACAACAAGCGAATTTTTAAATAGTCCGGGAAGCGTTTATCATCTTAATGGTGAAACTTTAAGCGAAAACGAAAAAATACTATTTAAAAGTGTTTCTAGATTAAAGTTTAACACAAACAAAAATATGTCTTTAAGACAATGTTTGAACGATTTGCAAAAAGAAAATTCTGCAAGTAACTATAAAGAACCAAACTATCAAAAACCACTTAAAATTGAAAACAATGAAAATAATTTAAAATATTTCAATAGTTTCGGTGGATTTGACGGAAAGAATTATCGTAACACCAACATTAACACTCCAACTCCATGGACAAATGTTATTGCAACTCCTTCGTTTGGTACGCTTGTAACTAATAATGGTGGTGGATTCACTTATGCTTTTAACAGTCAGCAATTCAAATTAACTACTTGGACAAATGATATAAGCGCCCTTGATCAATCGGAAGGTATTAAGATAAACGAAGAAAAATTCCTGCCTAGCGTTACCACTCATGGTTTTGGCTTTACAGAATTTGAAACAAAATCAAAAGACTATTTCCAAAAACTAACAGAATTTGTAACGCTTGATGACCAATTAAAACTTTATCTTTTCTCAATTAAAAACATATCTAATCTCCCTAAAAACATAAAATTAACTTACTGGATTAATCCAGTACTAGGAAGTAATGAAGAAACAACCAGCAGATACATTTTGTGTGATAGTAAGATTGAAGATAATTATTTGCAACTAAGAAATGTAAATAACAAATACTATGCCGATGTTTTAGTATATATTAGCAGTGGTGACAAACTAACTCACATTAGTGAAAATAAAATCCTAACGAAATCTATTGATATATCCTTTTCGCTTAATGCAGGCGAGGAAAAAGAATGCGTATTTATGCTGGGTGCGGAAAAAGATGAAAATAAAATACTCTCAAATATTAGTAAATATGGAAGCGTGGCAGTTGCAAAGAAAGAACTGGAACGGGTGAAAGAACATTGGGACAAAACTTTGGGCAAGATTCAAATAAACACGCCTGATGAAAGTTTAAACCTTGTTCTTAATGGTTGGTATTTATATCAAACACTATCTTCTAGAATTTTAGCAAAAGCAGGATATTATCAAGTGGGCGGTGCTTTTGGTTATAGGGATCAATTACAAGATAGTTTAAACTTGGCAAGCATTTACCCTGAAATCACTAAACAACAAATACTTAAAAATGCAAGCCATCAATTTCAAGAAGGCGATGTTCTGCATTGGTGGTTGGAACACAGTCAATTTGGACTTAGAAGTAGATATAAAGACGATGCTTTGTGGCTAATATACGCAACTTATGAATATGTGCAAAAAACACAAGATTATTCAATTTTGAAAATTATTGTTCCCTTTATAAACGGCGACCAATTAAAAAATTATGAGCATGAAAAAGGCATAAACTATTATGTTAGCATGCAAACGGCAAAACTTTATGAACATTTAAAGCTTGCAGTGGATAACACATTAAACGATTTAGGTGCTCATGGCCTTCCTAAAATGGGTGGTGGTGATTGGAATGACGGCATGAATCATGTGGGAATTTGCGGACAGGGAGAAAGCGTTTGGTTAGGTTTCTTCTTCTATGATATTTTAAGTAAGTTTATTGAAATAACTAAAATTTATGACACAAATGCAGACACCGAAATTTATAAAAAAGCTTGCATTGACCTTAAAGAAAACTTAAATGTTCATGGCTGGGATGAAGAGTATTATTTGCGCGCATATTTTGATAATGGCGAAAAGTTGGGTTCTGTTAAAAGTGACGAATGTAAGATTGACTTATTATCTCAAAGCTTTGCAGTGCTAACAGGTGTTGCAAATGATGAGAAAGCAAAGCAGTGTTTGCTTTTGGCGGAACAAAAATTAGTTGATAATGAAAATAAGATTGTTAAATTATTAACGCCTGCTTTTAAAAATTCCATAAATTATCCCGGATATATTATGGATTATCCGGAAGGAATAAGAGAGAATGGCGGACAATACACTCACTCAGTTGCATGGTATGTCATGGCACTTATTAAAGCAGGCAAACTTGACAAAGCATATGAAATTTATCAAATGGTAAACCCTATAAATAGAACACTTGATAAAACAAGTGTGGAAACATATCAAGTTGAACCATATGTTATGGCTGCCGATATTTATAGCAATCCAGATAATATTGCACGAGGTGGTTGGACTTGGTACACAGGTAGTGCAGGCTGGTTTTATCGAGTGGGAATTGAAGAATTGCTCGGCATTAAGAAAAGAGGGAATATTCTTGAAATATCACCAAGTGTTAGAAAATGGGATAGTTTCGTAGTGATTTATAATCATTTATCCACTCGTTATAATATTAAGATTGTGTTTAATAAAGTTGGCGACAATACTATAATTGTAAACAACAAAAAGGTAAACGAAATAAGATTAATAGACGACAGCAAAGAAAAAGATGTTATTGTAAACATAGGAGTGTAAAAATTATGATTTCTTTTGATTATTTAACACACACCAGAGGTTTTTTAACCTGCGAAAAGGTGGCACAGTATTATAAAAAAACCGATAGCTTTTTAGCGAAATTAGAAAGCGGTAAAGAAGATATGACAGACTGGTATGATATTTCTAAAACGATTTCTAAAAATGAAGTTAAAGACATTATAACGCTGGCAAATGAAATTAAGAAAAATGCAGATGTTTTAGTGGTTGTTGGAATTGGAGGTTCTTATGCAGGAAGCAACGCGATTATTGAAGCGCTATCCCCATATTTCAACACCAACAAAACAAAAGTGATTTTTGCCGGCACAGATTTGTCTAGTGAATATTTAATACAACTTGCGTCTTACTTAAAAGATAAAGACTTTTATATTAATGTTATATCAAAATCCGGAAACACTCTTGAAGTTAAACTTGCTTTTGACTTTTTATATAATATAACCAAAGAAAAATATAAAAGTGATTATAAAAAGCGTATTATTATAACCACTGATAAAGATAAGGGAAACTTACGACAACTAGCAAATAAAGAAAACTTTACTAGCTTTATTATACCCGACAAGATAGGCGGCAGATTTTCCGCCTTAACACCTGCCGGATTGTTCCCGGTTGCGGTTAGTGGAATTGATATTGAAAGGTTGTTAGAGGGAGCAGGATTTGCTAAAAAATATGTTCCTCAAGCAGTTGATTATGCAATTACAAGGCATATATTGCTAACAAAAAACCGTGTTGTTGAAGGCTTAACTTTTTATGAAAAAAAATTAAACGGATTTGCTCTTTGGACACAACAGTTGCTTGGAGAATCACTTGGCAAAAACCAAAGTGGAGTGTTGCCGATTATAAATCGAAACACAACCAACTTGCATTCCATTGGACAATTTATTCAAGACGGCAGTAAAATACTATTTGAAACAGTTATAAAAGTAAATAGTGGGCAAGACTTAATTATTAATAACACAAGTTTAAATAACATTAATAACATTGCTATATCTGCTGTGGCAACCGCTCATGCAAACGGAAATGTACCTTCGCTTATAATATCACTAGACAAACTCAATGAAGAAAATTTAGGGGAATTGATTTATTTCTATTTCATTGCCACTTCTATTTGCGGATATCTTCAAAGTGTTAATCCTTTCGACCAACCGGGTGTGGAAGAATATAAACGATTAATCAAAGAAAAGATGAACGAAAGTAATTAATTGTATTCAACTAGAAAAATCACTATTCCTTATTTAATTTTAGATTAATTAATTTAATATAGAAATCTACGAACAATTAAGTTTCAAATGTTTAATTGTTGTGGCATTATAATGCATACCACCAAAAAATCTCTATCTAAAATAAATATATTTATTAAGTTATTAAAAAATAAAACTGTTTGAATTTATGAAAAACAACTAAGAACAATAAAAACAAAACTAAAAGGCGGACAAACGAAACTCACTTTTTAGAAATAAACAACCAGTTATAGAGTTTATTCTAACTGACATAATAACCAAAGACTTATGCATATTGAAACCTTTATGGTTGTGGTACGAAGCTTAAAAACATTATACTCACTTGAATATTTTTTGGGCTTTCCACTACTCGTGGACAATATAAAAATAAAAAAACACCGTTAAAAAGGTGTTTTTTTTAATAATCCAAGATAAAATAAAATATGAATTATTCGTTCCTTACAAATTTTATTAAATTTATATAAAATAATTCAACAGGCTATGCAAATTCACCAAAGTTATTAATTTATTTTAGCATTGTTTTTAGTTTAACAAGCGCTTTTGCGCGGTGAGAAATTTTGTTTTTCTCTTCTTCACTTATTTCTGCAAAAGTTTTACTCGCTTCATACGAATAAAATATACTATCGTAACCAAATCCGTTTGTTCCTTTTCTTTCTGTTAATATTTTGCCTTCTGCTTTACCTTCGCAGATTATCCATTTCTCATTTTTATCAATTAGTGCCATAACGCATGTGAAATTCGCGCTTCTATCACTAAAATCTTCAAGGTCTTTTAGCACTTTTGCTATGTTTCTATCATTGTCGCCATACACACCTGCGTAGCGAGCGCTGAAAACACCGGGAGCACCGTTTAAAGCATTCACGCATAGTCCGGTATCATCGGCAAGCACAGGCAGATTCAGACTTTTTGAAAGAGCGTAGACCCTGACTGCACTTGCTTTAATTTTCGCGTTCTCTTCAAGCGTCATCCCATTTTCTTCAATGTCATCTTTAAAGCCTATTTCACTTAAAGACAGTAGTTCATAGTCGCTTAATATTTTTTTAACTTCTGCAATTTTACTTTTATTATTTGATGCAAATATAATGCGTTTTTGGTTCATTCTTTATCCTTGTTTTTCGATTGTCTTAAAATTTTTTTATGTTTTTAATTAAATTTCTATATCACCGAGTTTAGATGCTAGTAAAAAACTCTAAATTGCTCGCAGAAAAATTTATTGTTAACTTACTTTAAACATATGGATTATGCTAATCTTTTCTTTAATCATCATACTTTCCACTTTTTATTACCTCGGGTCTAATTGTTGGAAAACCAACTGTCCTCCCGTGCAATAAAAAGTTGCCTCTGCGGTGTAGGTTGAGCCTGTTGGTCTAATGATAAAAGAATCATCCGCATAAAGTTCTAGTTCCCTTATGCTACCACTAACAGTCCCCACCAATTTGAAACGAATAATATCTGTAAGTTCCGCCATTATGCCAATACTTGTTTTGCCATTGACATTATTTATTCGGTGCTCCAAATCGCCAGTTTGCGCCACTCTCCAAAACTTAACATTTGCTTGTCCGCCAGCCATACTAATCATGCTTTTATTAACATTGTTTTCAAAAATAACATTTCCGCTGTTTGTGGAGATACTCGTATGATAATTAATATCATACGGACTCAAACTTATAACATTAATGTTTCCAGAGTAAGTGGCAAATTGCCCTGTTTTATAAAACTCTTCAACATTAATATTGCCACTATTTGTTATAACAAAGATATTATCGGCAGCATTTTTAACGGTCACATTTCCACTAGTTGTTCGGATAATACAGTCCCTGGAATTTAAATCTTTAATATTCACACTTCCACTGGTTGTGGTCATACTACTTCTTCCTGTTACATTGCTTATTTGAATATTGCACGCATCTGACACAATGGTAAAATCTTTCTCGCCACTAATAACAGCAAGCACCACAAAACTTCCGCTTGAACACACCACTTCAAAGCCATTTATTGATGCATCAATTTGCTTAGCAGAAAAAAATATTTTGCTACCCCTTATAAACAAACTAGCGTTTAAATTGTTAAAAGTAAATTTGGAATCAAGCGCGGATATATAACTTTTGCTTTGAATGGTTAAATCGTCCAGTGCTGAAAAATCGATATCTCCGCTGGTAGTTATAATATTTAACGATTGCATTGTTAACTGTCTTGTTTCGTGTGTAACGCTAAAATCTCCGCTTTTTGATACTCCATTCAAATGATTAATTTGCACATTGCTTATTGTTGTTTTTGCAGAGTCTGTGGACACAGAAATATTATAACTATAAGCGCTAGATACTTTAATTAAAATTTTGCAGTTTATCGATGTGACTAATCCAAGCGGTTCTAACACCGTTATATTTAGTGAGTTTCCGTTTATAGTTCGCATAACTTTAACATTTTCAGCATCAGAAACGCCTAAGTGAAAGCCGGTATAACTATAACTCATTACCCCTGCGACTTCATCACTGCCCATAATTTCAATACCATATTTAGTTGTGGAAATATTTATATTATAAGAGGAAAAAGGAACAGGTGAACTTATCACCACTTCACTACTGTTATAATTTTTTGCAATAAATCTATAACCAAAATAACTGACCGACGGAAAAATAAGACTTACCACTGCTAAAACAATAAAAATGCACGCTAAAATGCCTAGCGTTATTCCTAAAATTTTTAAAATTTTAAATATTGTTTCTTTCATAAATACATATATAGTATATTAAACTTTGCAATTTTGCCCAACTAATTTTGCTTAATTTAATTATATTCGTTTACCGCTTTATATTCAACATCAACAAGCACTAACCCTTGGGGACTTATTGTTTTAAAGGCGGTTTGTCTGTTTTTTGCATCGATAATCCTTTTTATTTCACTTGGTGGTATTTTTCCATATCCAACTTCAAACAGCGTCCCTAACATAATGCGAATCATATTATATAAAAAACCGTTTCCTTTCACTCTAAAAGTATATATACCTAAGCGATTAGAAAAAAATTCCGCACTATATATTTCTCGCTCTTTTTCTATTGCACTTCCACCGACAGCACAAAAACTTGTGAAATCATGCCTGCCTAAAAAAAACTTTGCACCTTCGTTCATTTTTTCAATATCAAATGGTATTTTGCAATAAAGAGCAAATTCGTCCAAATATGGAATATTGCACTCGTTGTGATAAAAATGATATTCATAAGTTTTGCTTATGCAATCAAACCTTGCGTGAAAATCATCGTTAACTCGTGATATATTTATAGCGCGAATATCACCTGGTAAAATTGCATTTAGCCTTTTTGCTAAATTGATAATGCTCTTATCTAAATCAAAATGCGCCACCTGTTTGATTGCAGACACACCTGCGTCTGTTCTTCCGCTTGCAAATATTTTAATTTCTTCACCCGTTATTTTTTTTAGTGCTTGTTCTATTTCGACTTGAACGGAAGGTGCATTTTTTTGCAACTGATAACCATGATAGTTTTTACCTAAATAGCTAAATATAATTTTGTATCTCATACATTATCCTTAATATAAATTTGAAACACTTTTAAAAAAAATGTTAATATTACTAACTAATTTTATAAAAATTAGTTGCTATCGTTTATTTGGTAAACTTTCTAATTAAACACTAAAAGAAAGAAGATTATCATTATCCTTGCATTTGGGTTGACAATTCGCGCCAATATATATTAATATTATAAATGCTTAAAGATAAAAATAAAAGTAAAATAATATGATTAAAAGGAAAAAACATTGGAAAAAATTACAATCGATGGAAACACTGGGGCGGCAACAATAGCCTACGCAATGAGTGAAATTGCAACTATTTATCCTATAACTCCTTCAAGCACAATGGCTGAACTTTGTGATGCTTGGGCAAGTGAAGGAAGAAAAAATATTTTTGGTAGAAAATTAAAAGTTGTGGAATTACAGTCGGAAGGCGGAGCAAGCGGCACCCTTCACGGAAGCCTTGTTGGAGGTGCTTTAACCACCACATTCACGGCAAGCCAAGGCCTACTGCTTATGATACCAAACATGTATAAAATAGCAGGGGAATTATTACCGGCGGTATTTCATGTAAGCGCGAGATCCCTGGCATCTAACTCTCTCAGCATTTTTGGAGACCATCAGGATGTCATGTCAACCAGACAAACAGGATTCACTTTGTTAGCATCAAGCAGCGTTCAACAGGCAATGGATTTAGGGGCAGTGGCACATTTAAGTGCAATAAAGTCAAGGCTTCCTGTTCTTCACTTCTTTGACGGCTTCAGGACATCCCATGAAGTACAAAAGATAGAAATGCTGGAATACGATGAATTAGAAAAGCTTGTAGATTTTGAAGCATTGAAAGCGTTCAGAAACAACGCTCTCAGCCCAAACCATCCTGTACTGCGGGGAACAACACAAAATCCTGACGTGTTCTTCCAATTGAGAGAAGCTGTAAATAAATTCCATGATGCAGTTCCGGAAGTTGTACAGTCCTACATGGATGAAATCAACAAGCTTACGGGCAGGAACTACAGACTGTTTAACTATTATGGAGCTGAAGATGCTGAAAACATAATTATAGCAATGGGTTCCGGCTGTGAAACAATAAGCGAGGTAGTTGATTACCTGAACAGCAGAGGCGAAAAGGCAGGGCTTCTGGAAGTTCATCTTTACAGGCCTTTTGCGGCTGATTTTATGTTAAATGAAATTCCGAAAACAGTTAAAAAAATTGCCGTACTTGACAGAACAAAAGAACCCGGCGCAAATGGAGAACCGCTTTATCTGGATGTTAAAAACGCATTCTATAATGTTGAAAATGCCCCGTTGATTGTAGGCGGAAGATATGGATTAGGTTCTAAGGACTTCAAGCCTGATGATGCGTTATCAGTATT
>CALNBM010000085.1 GCA_937874195.1 uncultured Clostridia bacterium
TTATTGAAACCTTTTATAAAAATTCTTTTGTTTTTCATTATTTACTCCTTTAATTTTTTTTACCTTGCAAAAAGGTATTCGAGCGTATTGTCTTTAATAAAAAGTTTTGCAATAGCCTTACACTCTTCAATGTTGATGTTTATTTTCCCGTTTATTTTTCTGTCAGTTGTATCGGGCTTTTTGTTTATTGCGAGTGCAATTTGGGCTAATGTAATGTCTTGCTTTAACATTTCCGCTTTTAAATTCTTATACATTTTTACCTCCCGTAGTCCATTACAATGGACTTATTACTTGTATAATAGTCCATTGAAATGGAATTGTCAAACAAATTTTTACATTTTTTAAAGATTTTTTCCGTTACAATGGAATTATTATTGATTTTTGGGAAACTTTCATCTATAATGCTTATAAATGAAAGATGACCGGGCAATATGGATATTAAGAAAAAAGGGGGTTTATATGGGTTTGATAGATAGAATTGTGACTAAAATGCAACAATTAAATATTACGAAAGCAGAATTGCAAAAAAAAAGTGGACTTAAAAAAAGCACTTTTTATAATATTTTTGATAAAAAAACTAACACGGAAAAAATAAAACTTGAAACAATAAGAGCAATTGCAATTGCTTTAAACACAACTCTTGATTTTTTAATATACGGAACGCCCGAAAATGTAAGCATAAATAATGACAATTACATTTTTACAGTTGCTTATAATAACAATACAGTTATTTACGAGTTAAAGCCAGAAGATGCAAAGGTTATCACTGCTTTTTTAGAAAAACATAACATAAAAATTTAAAGGAGTATTTTATGGAAAAAATTTTTGAAGTTGCTTGTGTAAACACAACATTAACAGTTTATGATGATTGTGTTTCAATCAAACCCAAAGGGGTATTGGGCTTAATGTCAAAAGGAATTGCCGGGGAGCGTAAAATTTATTATGCGGACATAACCTCGGTAACATTCCAAAAATCATCTGCATTATTGTCTGGCTTTATGGAATTTTATTTTGCCGGGAACAACACAAAAAAGCAGGGTGGTGGGTTATTTGCCGGAACTAATAACGAAAATAGAGTTACATTTTATAACAAATATCTTAATGAAATGATAAAGGTTAATGATTACATACAAAATAAAATTGGAAATAAAAACCAACCACAACAACAACCACAAAATGTTGATGCGGCCGCCGAGATTAAAAAGTTTAAACAACTGCTTGATGATGGTATTATTACACAAGCAGAATTTGAAGCAAAGAAAAAACAATTATTAGGGTTGTAACCTTAAAAATAATAATTGTAACTTAAACCAAACTTTTGGAACAAAAAGATAAATAAAACATACAAAAAGGTAAACAAATGCAAAATGCTGTTATTTATGCGAGATATAGCAGCCACGGGCAAAATGAACAAAGCATCGAGGGGCAATTAAAAGACTGCTATGAATACGCAAAAAGCCTTAACCTAAATGTTATTGGCGAATATATCGACAGAGCGATAAGCGGCCGTTACGACAACCGGGCGGAATTTTTGCGTATGATAGAAGACAGCCAAGCAAAAGCCTTTCAATATATAATCGTTTGGAAATTAGACCGTTTTGCCCGCAACCGATATGACTCGGCAGTTTACAAACATAAATTAAAGAAAAATGGTGTGCGTGTAGTTTCCGCAAAGCAACAAATAAGCGATAATCCAGAAAGCATATTTGTGGAAGCGATGCTCGAAGCAAACGATGAATACTACTCCGCCAACCTTTCGCAAAATGTAAAGCGTGGGCAGAAAATAACAGTTGCAAAAGGCAATTTTATTGGCGGGCATTGTTTATATGGTTATAAGGTTGTTGCAAATAAAATAAGCGATAATCATATAGAAAAAAAAGTTGTGGTTCACGAGCAAAATGCCGCCGCCGTTAGACTTATGTTTACCGAGTATGCCAAGGGAAAAAGCAAACTTGAAATAATTAAACTTTTAAATGAAAAGAGTTATAAAAATGCAAGTGGTAAGCCGTTTACAATAAATAGTTTTCAAAACACTTTACGCAATGAAAAATACACCGGCACCTTTACTTATGGTGGAGACATTGTTTGCGATAATATGTATCCTCCAATAATTGAAAAAGCATTGTTTGATAAAGTTCAAATTATGTTGGAAAGGAAAAAACACCGCCCGGCAGAACGAAAGGCAAAAGTTACTTATTTATTAAGCGGCAAGGCTTGGTGTGGGCATTGTGGATCGCCAATTGTTGGTGTTTCTGCAACAAGTAAAACAAAAGACCGCCACCATTATTATGCTTGCAGCGTTCGTTGGCGTAAAAAAGAGTGTAATAAAAAACACGAAAAGAAAGATTTCTTGGAGTGGTATGTTTGCGAACAAACCATTGCTTATATTTTACAACCCCAAATTATTGATTATATTGCAGACAAAATTATTTTAATGTATGAAAAAGATATTAACGAAACAAAAATTAAATCGCTTGAAGCCAGAATTACCGCCATCGACCTTGAAATGAAAAAAACCGTGGATTCTTTCATTGAAGCAAACTCAAGCGTTAGAATTGTGTTAAACGATAAAATGACCGACTTGGAAGCACAAAAAAACGACTTGCGTTTAGAAGCCGAACAATTAAGGTTATTAATTAGGGTTAAGCATACAAAGGCAGACATTGAAAGTTGGCTAAAACAATTTTGCAATGGAGACTTGTTTGATTACAATTTCCGCCGCCGTATTATAGATATTTTAATTAACTCGGTTTATATTTATGATAAATTAATAACTATTTATTACAACATTGGCAGTGAACAAGCGTGTATAATAGAGGAAGCCGACAATGATGATATTATAGAAAATTTGGGCGATGTGGAACTAACTCTCGACAGTGGCAAAAGTGTTCTTATTTCAAATGCCTTGCCCCGCCAATCCACTTTAAATACGAACCCAAGCAACAATGTTTATTATGTGTTTGTAAACGGCTTGTTTGGCATAGTAATTTTAAGATAAAAAATCACGGCGAAATAAAAGCCGTGTTTTTTTAATTAAATATGCTTAAATTAGTTATTAATTAAATTAATGACATTATCAACTTTACACTCTGGGCATTCAACTTTTAAAATTATATTCGCTAATTTTTCCTCACCATCTTGAATTATAATTTTACTAAAATTTTTTATATCTTCTGCTTCAAAAGTAAATTCACAACTACAATATGTGCAAGTCTTATTTTTATCAACTCTACCTTGTTTAACAATTTTTTTCATATTTACTACTCCTTACCCGTTTAATTTATTTTTAAGAATTTCAAAATTGTCGATGGAATTTCTAATCAATAGTGGTATTTCTTTTGCGAACTTATTAAACGCTTTTGAAATTTCGGTAAAAACAATTACTAACTCATTCATCGAACATTTTAAACAAAATTCTTCATTATTTTCAAAACTTATAATAATATATTTGCGACAGCCGCAATGCTCGCAAGTTTTTTCACTTAAAATAACATTTTCGTTCATATTAAAACTCCTTATCCGTTTAATTCTTTCTTTAATGCTTGGCGTAACAACTCGGAAAAATTAACTCCCAATGCTTCCGCTTTGTCGTTTAATTCTTTTGGAATATATAAAGTTTTCTTAATTGGTTTTGTTTTTAATGAATATTCATAAGCCTTTAAGTCCACAGAAATTAAAGTCACAAATGAATCTTCGCTATTTTCAAAGTTTGCCATATTGCTTGCCTCGGGTTTTTTATCGCCATAGGCTAATAATAAGCCACCCAAACAATCGGCTGCCATATTATATGCATCTTCCAATGTGTCGCCACAAGTATTTGCACCTTTTAAGTCTGGAAAATAAACGGAATAACCGCCCTCATTTTCTTTTTCAAAAACTGCCGGATAAATATATTTTGCCATTTTAAAAATCCTCCTTTAATATTTTAATTACTTGTTGTTTTTTAACCTCATCAAGATGTGCGGTTGCATCGCTAAAAGGACATTTGCCCAAAGCAACACGCCTCGCAATATTATATAATGTTTTAATATTATATTTGTGGACTTTGTTTTCTTTTACTAATTCCATATTATACTCCTTTTTTGCGTTTCCGCATACGCCTTTTAGCGTTTCGGTTGGTAACGAGCCAACTCTCATCAGTGCGGTGTAGGGGCTTTATTTAAGCCCCGCATCTTTAAGTATTCTATGTAATAACCCAGTTTTTAAATCGCCCTTGTGAAATGGTATTGTAATAATGTAAGGGTAATCATTATGCTTATATTGCCTATGGCTACCAGTTTGTCGGTCGTAAACCCAACCCGCTTTTAATATTTTCTTTTCTAAATCTTTTGCAGTCATCTTTAACTCCTTTCTTATTACATTATTATTATACGCTATTTTAGCGTATAATGCAACTATTTTTATTAAATTTTTTAACTTTTTTTATTTTTTTTAAAAATAAAAAAGCGAGTTGTTTAACCCGCTTTTTATTTTAATTAAAATTATTATTCGTTTTTAACTGCGGAAGTGCTTTGTGATTTAAGTTCTGCGATAATTTCCAGTTTGCGTTTTTCTGCCGCTTCCGTATCGGCTTTTTGTTTTGCGGCCGCTTCGGCTTTTAATTGTGCAGCGGCGATTTTTTCAATTTCCGCATTGGCTTTTGCTTCGGCTTTTTGTTCTTTCAAAATTCCAATACGAACAAAAAAAGTTTTAATTTTTTCAAAGCCTTTGCCAAATACGCCAACCAAACATAAAATTGCAAGTGCTGCGTAAAATAAAATTGGAGTAAGGTTAACGCCTTGAACCATCAATGCCGGAATTTGCGAAATAACATCAAATGTGTTTGTGCCCTCTAAAACGCCAAACACGCTTACTGTTAACACCGACAATGTTCCGGTTATTGATTTTTTGTTAGCCCAAAGCCACTTGAAAACATTTTTAATTGCTTCCATAAATGCTTGTCCTCCTTTTAAAAAATTTTTGTTTCGAGCAATGGCGTATGTTCCGCTCACAAGGGCAATTGCCCGCAATGCCCTTGTGAGTTTTCCAATTTGAATAGCGTTGTTGCCGATTCTCACTGTTAAAATGCCACCTTTAACAATCAAACCAATAATGGCGGTTGCGGTGGCTTGAGCGTAAATCCCCAAAGTTAAAATAATAATTGCAGTTGTTACAAAGTCAAAAAGGCAAAGAATCAACGAGTTTTTATTAAACAAGTTTTCATATCCCTTTAATTTTTCTAATGTTTTTTGGCTAATTTCATTTTGGTTTACAGTTTTAAAAAATTTTTTAAAACCATCATAACGAAACACACAAATTAAACCGACAATAAAAGAAAGTGCAAGGGAAATGAGCATTGTTTGCTCAATATAGGCAATCATAAAAAATGTTGCGATGCACAATGCTGTGTCAATTAGCACATTAATAACAGTTGCAACACTGCTATTCTTTGTTTTATGTAATAATTGCTGTGCTCTAATTTCTGCTACCATTTTATAACCCTAACCCAATTAATTTAAAAACAAAGTTACGCACCGGAGCAAACCCAAAAACAAGTATTAAAATTATCCAAAGCCATATTTTGCGGATATTTTTATTTAACAATCCAAGCAACTCGGCTGTATTTATTAATGTTTGCTTAAACCAGTCCAAACACTTAAACCAACACCACGAAAACAAGTTTTCATCGCCGTTTAATTTATTGCGAGCAATAAATTCTTTATTTGCTTGCTTTCTATGTTCAATTTTTTGCAAATAATTTAAATATTTTTGTTCCCGTTTTTTTCGTAATGCTTCATTTTTTAAAATTATTAGATTTGGGTGGTGGTCATGCTCAAGCATGTGGTTTAACTGAAGATAATTTTGCAACAGCACAAGAAAGAATTGAAAAATTTATTGAAGCTTTAAGTCAAATTTTAATTTTTAAAAGGAAACAGTAAGATGCGTATGTGTACCTGTCATAAATTTTTGGATAATATTGATTCATTTAATCTTGGACATATCTACTTACAACAAGTCACAGGTAAAGGATATACCGGTGATCCTTTAGAATTTTGTCCTTGGTGTGGTAAAAGACTTCAGTTAATTAAAATTACAAAAAAGAAAAAGCCATAACACAAAAGAAAT
>CALNBM010000086.1 GCA_937874195.1 uncultured Clostridia bacterium
TTTACATTTACATTATCATTAAGGTTTGTCCTTTTTGCGTTGGGTTTGTCAGGTTCGTCTAGGTTTGTCTTAGGTTTGTCTTGGGTTTGTCTTTCTTCTCTATATTCTCGCTTTTTTAATGCTTCCTCGGACGGGTTTTCATCCCTTGGACGACCACCTTTTTTGCCATTTTCTACACTAGAACGATAGCGTGAAATTGTCTTATCCATGTTAATTTCTAGCGTTTTTAAAAACATTTTTGCTTCCCAAGACAAGTCTTCTGGCACTTCCCCTGTTTTCGCAAAGTCCATAAGTGCGTGGTATAGTTCTAGCTGTTTTTCTTCAGGCGCCTGTCTAATTGCAGTATCCCAATTTGCAAATATTACAAAACTATCTCTAATAATTCCCATTTATTACTCCTGTATTTTCTATAAAATCATTAAATTTTTCCAGCATTCTTTCGTTTAATTTACTATCTTTTAATGGCTCTGCTTTTAAGTATTTAAACCACTTTTGCAAATCTTTTCTGGCGTTTTCATATCCATTTTTCAAGCCTTGTTGATAGCCTTTTCTTTGAGTATCAACTATGTTTTGTTTTTCTTTACCCTGGCTACCACTTGTTTTATTTCTTAGTTGGTAGCCTTTATTTGCATAGAGCAATATGTATTCTTGCTCTTTATCATCTAACTCGCTTATATCATATTTGATTGTTATAATTCGCCAACCTGTTAAGTTTTCAACACTATATAAGCCATGTTTTTTTATGCTTAAGTCTATATGCTGGTAACCTTTTAAGTGGCTAGCAAGGCGGGTTAATAGTTTTTTAGCCTGCCCTATATATGCGTATTTAAAACCGCTATCGTAGCGCGTTAAAATGTAAATTCCGCTATCTTCTGTAACGCCACTGTTTGCTTTTAATATGCGTTTTTTGTTCGCTTTTTCTATTGCATATATTTTTTTATAATTCATTGAAATAATTTTATCCTTTTAATAAGCTTTGCAACTCCTTGCTTTCATAGGCTACATTTATACCTAATTGCTTACATTCTTCTAATACACCATCTACGAGTCTTGAAAACTCTTCTGTGGTGTATTCGCTACTACCTTTATAGATTGCAATTTTTGCCAAGTTTACGCCTTTCTTTTTATAGGCGTTTATAATGGTGCAGTAGTTGTTTTTACACCATTTTTCCGCTAACTCTTGTCGCATTATTGCTTCTCCAATCTTTACACCATAATCTAGTAGGTTGGATTTGTGTACTTCTTTAGGTGTTGTCTTTAATACATGTGCTATTTTCGTTTCTATAGCCCACAGCAATGCGTTTTGGTCTAAAGTACGTGGTTTTCTATACTTCTTCACTTCTACACTTATATTGCCTTGTAGTGCTTCATCTTTGATTATTGTTTTCACAGCGTACGAGTTTTCAGGGGCGACGAAGAATGTTATTTCAATGTCGCCTTTTAAACTCTGTTTTATATCATAATTTGTTGCTTTAAACTTCATAATTTATCCTTTTAAAAAGGTAAGTTATCTTCGTCTATTTCTTCCATTTCATTGTTTTGAGTTTGATTTGCAGGGCTTAAAAACTCTACCTCATCAGCCAATATCTCAGTCACATAGCGCTTAGTGCCATCTGCAGCGTCATAGCTTCGCACTTGAATACTACCGCTTACCGCCGCTTTTTTACCTTTTGTAAGATATTTATGGCAGTTTTCGCCTAGCTCTCGCCAAGCAACTATATTTATGAAATCAACCTCACGCTCACCTTCCGCATTTTTAAAGCGTCTACTTACTGCTAATGTGAACTTTGCAACGGATATACCGCTAGTTGTTGTGTGTAGCTCTGGGTCTTTTGTTAAGTTTCCAATTAAAATAACTCTATTCATTTTTTATACCATCCTTATATTGTTTTTATGTTATGAGTTTTTAAAAACTCTTTTACTTTTTCAAACTGACTTTTTGTTGCAAATATGGACAGCGTAAACTCTTCCATCTCTTCTTCAGTATTATCAGCAGTAAATAATTTTTGTTCTTTTAATTCTTCAACTGCAATGTTTTCTACTGCTTTTTGTGTTGCAACTTCTGCTACCTTTTCTGCTATTTCCTTGATGCGTTTAATTTCAATTAATGTAGCACTTAATCCACCTTGGTTTTTATAGTAGTAGTTTATTGCGTCTTGCAAGTCTGTCGGCTCGTTCATTTTAATTATTTCTAAATCTTCTCTTGCTTTTTCAAGTTTCTGCTCAACAACTTCTGCCACTTGTTTTTCTGATACAGTTTTGTTTAAAAACCTTTCTTCGTACAACATTTCAAAAGGCATTTCTACATCATTCAAACTAGCAATAATCTTTTTTACTAAATCTAATTTTACGGCTTTTTCCTTTGTTTCAAACTCTATTACTTGCTTATCAATTTCATTTGCAGTACTTAGCAATTTATTTACTAATACCTTTATCTTGCTTTCAAATTCTACTAATGGTTTTTTAAACTCTCTACTATACTCTAATCGGCGTGCATCAATTTCTTTTGCAGCCTTACGCAAATACGCCCTATCTTCTTTTGCTAATGTTAGTGTGTTTTCTGCGTACATTACACCGTTATAGTTTTTTAAAATGCAATCTAGTTGTTGTTCTAATTGCTCAAAATTGGCGTCTATTTTCTTTACACCACTATCGGTGCTTATTACTAACTCTAATTGTTTCATCCTACAATTACCTCTTTTAATAGATTTCTACTACCATCTGGGTTTGTACTAATTTTGTTATATTCTTTTTCAATTCTTGCTATCTCTTTTGCGACAATATCAGGCAACTTGTTTATTTCTTTTAATTGTGTAATATACTCTGTAAAATCTGGTTTAACATAAGACTCTTCTGCTGTTAATCCTTTAAATCTTCCGCTCGGCCATACCCATTGTTTAGGCTTAATTGCCTTGTTGGGCTTCTTCAAATCTTCGCTTTTATTTGCATCTGGGTCTTCGCCAGTTTGTATTTTATAAGCCTTAAGTAATGCGTATTTATCAGCATAGGTCATCGCCTTTCCTGGCGCTTTATCTTGGCTGTCTACGCCATCCCCATAAGTTGTTATGTCTATAAACTCCGCTGGATTGTCCGTATTAACAAACCTATATACAGTTTCCAGTCTTAGAAACAATTCTTGCCTGTCTCCATACTGGGTTGTTTTAGTTACAAACTCCTGTATTATAGGGGTTCTACTTAACGGATAGCTATATATGCCCAACGCTGACTCTATTGGCTTTACTGCTTCTATAACATCCGCTTCACTCACTGCTTTATAGGAATTTGTTTTAGATAAATCTACTTTTAAATTTTTAGCAACAGTGTTTATTTGTTGTGTTGCTAATAACATTTTTTTATAAATATTTAAGTTTTTACAATCCATTATTCTCTCCTCTTAAATTGCAAAGTGCAATGATTTGATTAACTAATTTATCTGCGTTTTTTTCAGA
>CALNBM010000087.1 GCA_937874195.1 uncultured Clostridia bacterium
ATCATAGCCCAGTTCGTTTAAAAAGTTGTAGCCTAAGTCATTAGCAGCCTCTACCATTTCGAAGGTCATACAGTCAAAGATATCAATTTTCTTTTTCGCCATACATATTCTCCTTTATAAAATTTTTAATTTGTGTGATTTCAAAATTAGATATGGAATAACTTTCATTTCCATTTTCTAAACTTTTAATAAAGTATCGAGCAGAAATTATTTTGATTGTATTTAACTTACAATAGTCTTTTGGCACAATTAAACTTATTTTGCTTGTTATTTCAAAAAATCTATTGCTTGCATTTTGTCCGTGAGTTCTTAAAAAATCAACCAATATTCGCTCTGCTTTTAATCTTTTCAGCACTTTTCTAAACTGTTTAGTTATGTCATACCAACCGTAATATTCAACAGAATTTGGCATAAAAAGATAATCCCACGCCTTGTTTTCTAGTTTAACAACATCAAAATAACTTGTTATATATTTTGGTAATTTCACTATTCCACCTCCACAAAATTAGATGTGTCGCCGTCTTGCGATAAGATATATTTTGAACTGTTTTTCTTAACAAATATGTATTGCCACATTTTGTCATACTCGCCGTATTCTTCTCGCAATTCGTCTGTTAAATCCAATAACTCGAAGATTTCGCCTTTCTTTGCAAATAATTCGCAATAGTCGTATTTATCGGTTGTTAGATAACCGTCGTCGTTATATAAGGTGTATTTAAGTTTATATTTCATAACTCCTCCTAATTTTTTGTTTTTACAATCTTTTATTTTTGTGATACATTTGGGTTTATGTTTTTTATTATTTACTAATTTACAATAACCGTGTCTCATAGACCCTAGTAAGCAATAATCCATACGATATGTAATAAATTTACAATTTTTGCAATAATCTAATTTCATAACCACCCCAACTCCTCCATTTGCTTTGTTATTGCTTTGTGTAAATATTTTTCTAACTCTTTTAAATCTACACTGTCTTTTATTTTAAGCATTTTCTATTCGCTCCTTTGCTATTTCAAAATATGTAGTGTCTAGTTCTATTCCTATAAAGTTTCGATTTAGGTTTTTACAAGCAACTCCTGTTGTTCCACTTCCCATTGTGAAGTCTAAAATTGTTTCATTTTCTAGCGTGTGGCTTTTAACTAAATATTCTAATAGACTTATAGGCTTTTGTGTTGGGTGTAAACCTCTT
>CALNBM010000088.1 GCA_937874195.1 uncultured Clostridia bacterium
ATTCACTACCGATTCCTGACTATATGCGACAGGAGATTATGAGTGACAGTGATGCATCCTCGGGCCAGGGGACTGTTACATTCACGGAGTACCTTGTCAGCATCTTCGGTTGTACTTACATTACCATTGAAAGATGGAAGAGCATCACCATATTCAATGATTTTATTGAGTGCGGTTACAGTTAAAGTTGCTTTTGTGATAACCCATGGAATAGTTATATCGGCAGTTATATCCCCGGTAGCCCAGTTATAATTATTGTTATCTTTAAGCGATATTGTGACGGTATGGTTTCCAACATTTATTTGCGTGTTGCCTGTAATATTTAATAGCATTAAATCATAATCAAGTGTGGCTAGTTGCAATTCTTGCTCAGCGCCATTATACACAAAAGAAGTATTCCCACTTGCAGTTGGCACCACTAACAATTTTGGTTTTATACTCCATTGCAATTCTATATCTTCTGTTGAACCACCTACCCAACAATAATTATTCTTATCTTTTAACGATACTACTGCAATATATAATTTAGTGTCTGTACCTACATTCCCTAAAATATTATAATATACACTTTCCGTAATATTAGGCGATTGAGGACTACCGTTAAACTCGAAAAAATCATTACCAATTATTACTGGCACTTCAACTTCGCTAACATTTATAATCCAGCCAATTTCAATGTTTACTGTTGTTTCATCTTCCCATTTATAGTTGGTATTTTTTAACGAGTAAACAGCAATATAATTCCCTGCATCTGTTGCAGTATTACCTGTAACATTAATAACCTTATCATCATAAACGCTTACTTCCACAGATTTGAGTGTTCCATCAAAAGTGAACGATGTGTTTATAGGTATTATCTTTGTGATTAATTTATAGGTTATATTTAATTTTCCTGCAAAAGTTTCCACGATATAGTTATTTGAAATTTGCGTGCCGTTTACTGTTATATCATATAAACCAACATTGGAATTTTTAGTTGCAGTTGTAGTTAACTCAAAATCACTAAATATGTTAAAAATAGAATCGCCACCAAGCAAAGTTTCTGCTGTATAGTTAAACTCGGGATTTTCGTCACCGTAATTTCGACTGGTGTTTTCGACTATTATAGTAAGCGATGCTGGCGATATTGTCCAAGATAGTATAAAAGATTTATCTTGCCCATCTTCCCATTCGTAATTGTTATCCAAAGATATTGTTATATTATATGTACCCACATTTCTTTCCACTATATTGCCAGACACTGCCATTATATTTGAAATGTAGTTTTCATCTAAACTGTTTCTTATATCAATTTCTTCACCAATATATTTAAACTCACTGGAAACAAAGGTTGGTTTTGCCACTCCCCCTTGTATAGTTATATTAAGTCGTCCATCCGCTAAAATTAAATGATAGTTAACAGAAGTTACATCTTGTTGCGATAAGATAACAGCGTAATTCCCAACATCAACTGCTGTTACTCCCTCGCCTGTGAAAGTGAAGATTCCATTAATTGCTCCGCTGGTTTTACTGTCATTCCCTTTAAATCCATTAAAAATTAAATCGCTAGTGGTTGCTGGATTTCCGTCAAATATATATACTAATCCATCAAAAATTTTAGTAGCATTTTTAACAGTTACAGTTAGATTTGCTTTTGTTATTTGCCATGAAATAGAAATGTTTTCCGTATCACCGCTATCCCATAGGTGGTTATTTGTGTCTGTCACAGAAATAACAGCCAAATATGTATTGTCAACATTAATGCCCCTGTTTCCTGTTATAGAAATAGAAGTCTCATCATACGGAGTAAATTTAACTTCCTGTTCTGCACCATTATATTCAAATGTGGTTGCACCTAAAACAGTTGGAGCTGTTAGAGTTTTCTTTAAAATCTTCCATTCGAGAATTAAAGGTTCAGTATTCCCACTCACCCATTCAAGATGAGATACCGTGTTATCTGCTAAATTATTTAACGACACTGTTAAGTTATAGGTACCTGCATTTTTTTGTGGAGTCACATTCATTATATAATAATTATTAGCGGTGATAGTTGGTGTTTGCGCTCCGCCATTATAAACTAACGAACTAACCACTACTGGGTCTTTGATTATTCCTTTATACCTAGCATAGTAAGTGGTATCACTTTTTGCTTGAACAATAGCTTTATCCCAAATATTTGCAAATAAAAAGGATATTTCGCTCGTGCCTATTCTAATTGGTTTATCCTTATCTTCAGGATATGCCGGCATACTTCCATGTTCAACTGTGGTGCTTTCCACTGTTTCACCGTTCCAATTCGCCCAGGTTATAGTATAAGAATTTAAAGGTAAATTTGAAATAGTTAAATTAATATCAGCAGTGATATTCGTTATTTCATATATTGTGTGTTCATTTGCCGCACCTGGCGTAATACGATAAACAGCATAATTTTTTTGTAAATTTGAAAGCAGATTCCCATAACTTTTATTATACTCGGCTTTTAAATTCACTTTAAATTGAAAAATACCACCATGATTTACAATGGTTGAACTGTTGGCTGAAATAATGCCAAACTCGTTAGTATTATCCATAAAAACTGTATAAGATTTTAAATTGTATTGAGCAATTAAAGTGGTGTTTGCTTTAAAGGTGGTGTTTGTCACATCCACAAATTCACCGTTAGCATTTATCACTAAAATATCGAGCGAACCCACTCTCATATAATAACCGCTAAAATCATAGCCATATTTATATGGTACAACTATTTTATCTAGTTGGGTTTCTGTGGACGAATCTAAGTAAAATCCTTTTTCATATTGTTGATAAAACACTTTCGTGCAATCATTGGTTGCACCATTGACATTTAGCGAAATTAAGTAAATATCATTTATCCAGCTCGCTTCATAAACTAAGATACCTTCAACTGTTATTTCTGTGCCTGCACTAAGCGTTCCGCCTATTCCATTATATCCTTCAAGTCCGTAATGTTGCTTAGTGATAATCGGCAGTGTTATTTTTTGAATACCATAATAAGTTTTACTTGCCAGTCCGTTATTAAAGTTTATGGTAAGCATGTTTTTTTCTTCTTCAATAAAGGCAAGGCTAAATTGAATACCATCAGTAATTAAAATAGACTCACCGTCTTTATATATTTTATCACTTTTATTTGTGCGAATACCTTCCACTTGTGCGCCTGTATCCTGCCCACAAACGATGGAATATTTATCAATATCCACTATGTATGTTGAGCCATAGTTTAAGCTAAGGTTTTCTCCAGCGTAGTTTCCACCACCAATAAGCATTGAGCCTTCTCCGCTTACTGGAACTAAAATTTTCTTACCTTGCCAAATAGCATATAATTCACCCTCAATCAATTTAATTTGACTGGAAGTAAACTCAGGGGAAATAGCATTCGGATTTCTATCAAATCCAATTAAATCATAATATACTTTATACTCATTCGCTAAATTCTCATTTATATAGTTTTGGTCTAATATATTTATAAGTTGGTTATATCTGCCATTTATTATGTAAGATTTTTCGAGTTCATTTTCATTATCATTTAAAAATATTTTAAGGTCAATAATTTTTATTGTTATACCTGCATAAAGGTTTAAGTTGTTTTTTATAGGTTGACTGAAATCGTAATGCTCGCCCTCGCCACTTGCGTTAGTATACCAATAGCCGTCAAAATTATATATTTTGCTTTCTACCTCAGGAATAAGACTTGCATTAATATTTTCGCCATCTTTAATCTCCACTTTTTTGATTAATTTGGACTCAACAAAAAAAGATACTGCGTGTTTTTCTTCCGCGAACGATAAAAAAATCCCAAACGCAAACATTGCTAAAATAAAAACAGATATAACAGTTAAAATAACATTTCGTATTATGTTATTTCTTCGCCTTATTAACTTTTGCCTACTTGCTATTTCAGAAAGTATACGCATTCTTTCATCAGTAGTGTAAGCTTGGATTTCTACCCTTTTTTCATAGTCTCTTTTGTTCACTTTTTTTAAGCTTCTCCAATTCCATTCTTAAAAACAATCTAGGTAGTCCTAGTTTGAAAGCAATTATTACTTGTACATTTTATCACAAGACCTATAAAAAAACAAAATATTTTACAAGGATAACAAGATATACAAAAATATTCTTAAAATAAAAAAGAATCATTATGTATAACGCACTTAAACTTCTGCAAGCAGTTTTCATAGGATTAATCTTTTGCTAACAAATATAACCGTCTTAGACTAATATTACTTTTGCCAAAATAGAAAGCAAGTATGCAAAAAGAAAACGAAAGTAAATCTCAATTTTAACTCTCAAACTTATTTAGTAGCAGGAAATTTTTTAAGTTTTTGTTTTTTACTTATTTTTTCTTTATTGTTATTTCTTTATTGTTTTCTTTTATTTTTTTTTGTTTATTTTTATTTTTCATTTAATAATCTTTACTTTCTATTATTATAATACTTCTTATAAAATTTTTTATAAGCATAGTTGAATATTAGAAATAAATAATAGAATTTAGATATAGCTTAATTTAAAAAATAGAATAAATTTTGACATTAATATTAAACATTTTTCAGGCAAAAAAAACAAGCAAATATGATACTTGCTTGTTTTGTTTTTTATAGGCATTTTATTTTATAGTATCAAAGTAACACTTTGCATAAAGTTAGCCAATTCTTTTTTTAGAAAAATAAAATACTGCGTTTTGCCAATGATAGCATTATTATAGTTTGAAAGTGTGTAACTCGCGCTCAATGGTGCATTCTCAAATATCAATGTATTAGCATTACTTATGGTCACTTCACTTGTTTGGTTTTGAGATAATGTTACTGAGTTATCATAAATAGTCGTATCAATCTCTTTATTAATGCTTGTTAGTGAATCTGTATACTGCGTTTCGTTAGTATCATCTATGGATGTTGTACCCGGATCGCCACCATCGCCAAACACCCACATAGCATACAATGTAAATTCCGGTTCTGTTTTATCCCAATTTCTTGCACTTTCCATTGCGCTCGTGTAATACTGCGTCCCATAAATTATCGCATCGTAATATCCTCCAAAAGTACCGATAATATCTGAGGGCTTTGTTGGGGCTGTTGCAGATGGCATAGACTGTCCATAAGTTGCAATAACACTACTTGTTCCTTTGGAGCCACCATTTTTTTCAAAAGTTATTAATGTGCAACCGTATTCAATCCACCTGGCATAAAGCGTGTATGATTCAACATTTTTATTCCAAAAATTTGCAGATTCCATTTCCGAAGTGTAATATACAGTACCACCAGTAATGTTAGAAGTGTCGTAATATCCTATAAAAGTATAACCTGTTCGTGTTGGTGCAGGACTAGCGCCTGGCATTGCGCTACTAAAAGTTGCAATAACATTATTAGGACCTCCCGAACCGCCGTTTGCCGGAACGTCTCTCCTTCCTCTACGGTGCCCTTTGGAAGCACCCAGCCGATATACCGGCCGTTTTGGTTTTTATACAGCAGCAGAATTTTCCACTTAAAAATCACTACGCCGCCGCAGC
>CALNBM010000089.1 GCA_937874195.1 uncultured Clostridia bacterium
GATAAGAGTTGGATTCACGAAATTGTGATGAGCGCCGGCAAAAAAGATGCTTGCGAACTGGGTGTGATAGACACTATCATTATTAAAAATGTGTTTGGCGGACTTTCTAAAATTGGTTTTAAAAGTTGCGATCAAGGGCGAGAAAAGTTTCAAGGCGCAAGTTTAGATTTTGTTTGGTTTGATGAAGAACCGCCATACGATATTTATATGGAATGCAAAATGCGTTTGCTTGATAAATGTGGCGATATGTTTGGAACAATGACACCATTAAAAGGTCTTAGTTGGGTATATTCGCATATTTATTTAAACGAATTTGGCGACAATGATATTTGGTACACACAAATGCAGTGGAATGACAATCCTTTTTTACATCAAGATGAAATAGACAAATATTCAAAAAATTTAAGTGCAGATGAATTGCAGACTAGAAAATATGGCAAATTTATGCATGCGTCGGGCATTGTTTATGACGAGTTTGACGAAAACATTCATGTGGTGGATAATTTTGAAGTCCCTTATGAATGGCAAGACACCATTTCTATTGACCCGGGGCTTCATAATCCGCTAAGTGTACATTGGTATGCGGTGGACTATGACGGAAATGTGTATGTGGTGGCGGAACATTATGAAAGCAATAAAACGGTGGAATATCATGCAAATAAAATTAAGCAAATTTCATCACGATTAAACTGGCATAAAAACACTAACGGCATGATAGAAGCACTTATTGATAGTTCGGCGAGTCAACGAACGCTGGCAAGTGAGAAAAGTGTTGTTGAACTGTTTTACGACAATGGGATATTAGTGAACACTCGAGTTAATAAGGATTTATATTCTGGCATTAATAGAGTGAAGGGCTATTTGAGAAACGCTAAAAGCGAGGTACGGCTATTTATTTTTAAAAGTTGTGTGAATCTTATTCGTGAGATTAAAGGCTACTTTTGGGGAAATAACGATATTCCATTAAAAAAAGATGACCATGCTCTTGATGAATTAAGATACTATATTATGAACAGACCCGAAGTACCCTCAAAAAAAGAAATAAAAAGCGAACTAGTTAAAAACAAAGAACGACTTTATCGTAAACTTAAAATGCAAAGAGGTTATTAAATGTTTTTAAAGGATAAATGAAATGAAAAAAACAAGTAAACAAACGGTTGAAATAAAAGAGGAAAATAGTGAAAGGCAAATAAAGGATGCGCTAATAAAAAAAGCGTTAGGTTTTACTGTGGAAGAAATAAACGAAGAATATAATTTTGTTGAAGATGAGCCAGTGCTTGCTAAAAGGAAACATAGTAAAAAACATTATCCGCCCGATTTATCCGCAATTCAATTAGTGCTTGCGAATTTAGATGATTTTAAAGAACTGGATAGTTTAACGATGGAACAGTTAGAAATGGAAAAAAAGCGATTAATAAAAGAATTAAGGAGAAGAACTCATGAAAATAGTTAGTGTTAATATAAAAATAAAATGCGACATTGCAGGTTGTAAGCAATTTGCAGATTATGCGATTACTAGCAAAGGATTCTTTGCAGATAAAAATTTATATATTTGCGATAATTGTATGAAACAAATGCATAATTGGTACTCTCAAAAAGTTGTTCCTAAAAGCCCTAATAATTTTTTAAATAAAAATAAAAAAATAGGAGGGTATAATGAAAAATAAAAACAAAAAACCGGTGGAAATTTTAGATGAAGACAGCATAGTTGAAGAAGTGTTGGAAGATTTTAAAATGCGTAGTATAGAGCGCAAAACCTTTGAACGCGCGTGGCAACTTAACATTAATTTCTTTTTAGGCAATCAATTTTGCTCAGTGGACTCCAAAGGTGATATTGTTGATAATTTTAAGCAGTATTTTTGGGAAGAGCGTGAAGTTTTTAATCATATAACGCCATTAATTGAACTTAGACTAAGCAAACTTGGTCGTGTTCGGCCGTCCCTTGCTGTTGTGCCTTTTTCCGATGAGCAAAACGATGTGTCAAATGCAAAGCTTAGTAAGAAAATATTAAAGGCGATTAGTCATAAAATAAACATGCCTAAATTAATTTCGCAAGCAACTATGTGGAGCGAGATTTGTGGAACGGTGTTTTATAAAGTTGGTTGGAATGAGTCAACGGGTAGAGTGTTGGCGATGAGTGAAGACGGACAACAGATGTGTGAGGGTGATATTGAAATTGCAGTTGTTAGCCCTTTTGAAATTTATCCCGATAGTAATACTTATAATAATATTGAGCAGTGTAATAGTATTATATATGCGCGCGCTTTTCATGTTGACGCTGTTAAAAATATATGGGGGTTAGACACAAAAGGCCAAGATATAAATGTGTTTTCACTTGATAATATTTCTAACACTGGCGGACTGGGTTATCAATCCACAACTTCGAGTATTGCAAAATCTATAAAGAAAAATCATGTGTTGGTATTAGAAAAATATGAAATGCCAACGATTGAATTTCCTAATGGCAGGCTAATTATCGTAGCGGGAAAAAGCTTAGCGTATGTGGGGGAACTGCCTTATATAAATGGTGTTGACGGTAATCGCGGATTTCCTTTTATTAAACAATGTGCCGTTCCGGTTCCAAACTGTTTTTGGGGAGTAAGTGTGATTGAGCGGTGTATTCCTATTCAACGTGCGTACAACGCAGTTAAAAATAGAAAACACGAATATTTAAATAGGCTCACCATGGGAATATTGGCTGTGGAAGACGGATCCATTGATATGGAAAATTTAGAAGAAGAAGGGTTGTCGCCCGGCAAAGTGTTAGTTTATCGTCAAGGGTCAAATAGTCCTAGAATGCTTTCATCGGGTAGTGTTCCGCTGGATTTTCAATATGAAGAAAACCAGTTATTAGCGGAATTTACAAAAATTAGTGGAGTAAACGACCTGCTAAGTTCAAATATTGCGGGGCAAAACATAAGCGGAATCGCTCTTCAATTATTAATAGAGCAGGATGAAGTTAGATTGATTTCCAGTGCGGAAGAAATTAGAACATCGGCAAAAGAAATCGCCAAACATATTTTAAGATTATACAAACAATTTGCAGTTTTTCCGCATGCATCAAAACTTATTAGTGAAGACGGAAGTGTGGAAATTTTTTATTGGAAAAATAGCAATATTTCAAGTGAAGATATAGTGTTTGAAACAGAAAACGAAATCAATGAAACGCTTGCACAAAAACGAAGCATGCTGTTTGAGTTGTTACGGACGGGACTACTTAATGATGAAGACGGTAAACTATCAAATTCCACGCGTGCAAAAATTTTGGAACAACTTGGCTTTGGAATTTGGGAAAGCGCACAGGATATTAAAAACTTGCAAATAAACAGAGCAATTAAAGAAAATTTAATGTTAGTAAACGATGGCAATATTAATGCACCTAAAGAAATTGATGACCATGAAGTTCATATAAATAATCATATTTCGTTTATGCTTTCTAAAGAATTTGATAAATGTAATGATAAACTGGAAGAGAAGCTCCTAAAACATATTAAAGAACATAAAGTATTTGAAAAGTTAACAGCGCAAGCAGAAATTGTAGCAAAAGATTAATAGTTTAATTTTAAAAATTGTAAAATTAAAAAAGCTTTAAAATCGCGTAATTATTTGTAAGTTTTATAGTCAAAAACATATGTTCGGTTGACATAAAATAACCTTCAAACTGTCAAACATTAGTAGTTATTGTCAATAGTAAACTTCCTTTAATGTGCTATGCAATTTAATTTAAAGTTTTGTCGAAAGAGTGTTTAGTTTTGACAAAATGTATGTATGGAGTATAGAGAAAAAATATGGAGTGTAAATAACAATATTATGTGAAAATAAGCATTATGTGAAAATAAGCAATTAATAAAAATAGCTATTTATAATCTAACTAATACAAATTTTTGAAATTTATATGTTTTAAAAACGATATATAATTGGTTGACATGAAACCGACTAAAAATCAACAACTTAATTGGTGTGTAATGTCAATAATGGTCTTATGTTATTGACATACTTGTAAAACTGAATTATTACTTTATGTTTAATTTTTTGCTAAGATTGATATTTTTGTGTTATCGTTGAAATTCAAATTCATACAAATAAATTTTAAACAGGAGAATATTATGAAAGAAAAAAATAATATTGGAGAACAACCAAAAGAAAGTGTTTTAGAAAATGCGAAAGTGTTAGAAAAAGATGAAGTTGAAAATAATTTAAACACCGACGAATTAGAAAAAACAGAATCTTCGGGCTCTCCATTTGGGAAATTTAAAAACGCCGATAGTTTGCATAGTGCATATCTCGACTTAGAAAAGCAATTTACTAAAAAAAGCCAGAGATTAAGTGAACTTGAAAAAGCGGTTGAGCAGGATAATGTTGTAAGAAAAACACCCTGCTTTGAGCGTGAAAATTGGCGTAGTGAAGTGAAAGAATTTTTATCTTCACACAGTGGCGCACTGGAACATGCTAGCGATATTTCTAATGAGCTAATAAGTGATAATAATTTGGCGTGCTTGCCAAACTCTCTGGAACTAGCTTATGCAAAAGTACTCGCTCGCAAAAATAAGTCGGCCAGCGAACTTTTAAACGATAAGGAATTTGTTGAAAACAATATTTTGAAAAATGATAACATTAAAAATCGAATAATAAAAGAATATATTGAGAGTGTAAACCTTAAAAAAACACCGCCAGTGGTACTTTCTAATAAAGGTTCATCGGTGGGGTTTTCCTTGCCTCAAAAACCAGCAAATTTGCAAGACGCTAAAGCGATGGTGGAAAAATTGTTCTTTTAAAACTTATTTTCCTTATAGTTAAAAAGTTTTATTAAACTTAAAAAAGTTTAAGCGAAAAAAAATTACTTAATCTATAAAAAATGCAAAGAAAAATAAATAAAGTTTATAAAGGAGATAAAAATGGTTACATTAACTTCGGCAGATAATGCGTTAAAAAGCGTTTATTTAGGAGTGGTAAGCGATCAATTAAATATAAAATCAAATCCGCTTCTTAGTAAAATCAAACAATCCACTGCGGATGTTTGGGGTAAAGAAGTAATAAAACTTGCCCCTTTCGGACTAAACGGTGGCGTGGGAGCAGGAGCGGAAGACGGTGCTTTGCCACAGTCATTTAGCAATCAATATGTTCAATTTAAAGCATCATTAAAAAATTTATATGGAAAAATTGAGCTAAGTGATAAATCTATAAGAGCAAGCCAAAATAATTCGGGTGCATTTGTAAATTTATTAAATGCAGAAATGGAAGGACTAATAAAAGCAAGTTCCTTTAATTTAGGAAGAATGCTTTATGCTGACGGTTCTGGAAAATTATTAAAAACTTTTATCCATGAAGAGGGAGCGAGTACACTAACTAATTGTGATCAAGTAAAATCGTTTATGGAAGGAATGACAACTGAAGTGGTGGATATTGCAAGCGGACAAGCACTAACAAATAGCGTTAGGCGAGTTTCAAAAGTTGATAGAGGCAGTAAGGCAGTAAACTTTTCGAGTGGGTTTGCTTCTTTATTAAACCCAACCGATCATGCAATCACAATGCAAAATTCCTACAATAAGGAAATAACAGGACTAGGTAAAATTTTTAGTAATGACGGCAGTTTATATGGAGTGGATAGAAATACTCACTCATGGATGAAGCCATATATGAAAGAAAATGTTGGAGCTATATCAGATGTGGTAATTCAAGAAGCCATAGATTATTTAGATGAAGTAACCGGGAGTGATGTTGATTTTATAACTTGCTCCAGCGATGTTAAAAGAGCATATCAAAATTATCTAAGCACTTTTAGAAGAAACATCGATTATATGGATTTAGAAGGTGGATATAAAGCAATGTCATTTTCTGGTGTGCCTATTATTTCTGATAGGTTTATTGAAGACGGAACAATGTATTTGCTAAACACAAAAGAGTTTGTTCTTCATCAATTATGTGATTGGGAATGGTTGGAAGGAGATGACGGAAAAATATTAAAACAATCGCTAAATTCTCCAACTTATATGGCAACACTTGTTAAATATGCAGAACTAATTTGTGATAAACCAAACGGTCAGGCAAAGTTATCTGGGATAACAGCTTAAATGATTTGACATAATACTTGAAAACAGAAAAATACTTAAAAAACTTGAAAAAATTTAAAACTAATCTTAATAATTATGAGTAGTGCAAGAGTATATTTTTGTTTAAAACTTATGGAAACTTTTTTAATAGATAATTTTATAGTGCAACTATAATAAAACACAAATCAAGTAAATACTGTTAATAATTTCTCATATTAGTAACAATATGTGGGAGATTTTTGTCAATAAGTATTAGGTTTATGTCAAATATTGAAAATATGGAGGCCGTTATGAAATATATAACAAAAATTAATAGAGATTTATTTAATATTGTTAAACGATTAAAAGCCATAGATAAAAAATATTTTGTAGTTTTTAATCACAAATTTAAAAGGTTTGAAATTCATAACGCCTCCCAATTTTCTAACACACTATCTCTTGTTTGCCCCTATCCAAAACTTGATATTAGAGTGCTGGATTTAGTGATAAAAACACGGGTGGAAAGAGGTGCAGAACTTCTTGATAAAATAGAAAAACACAATCAAAAATTAGAGGAAATAAAAACAAATAATGCACTCGATTATTCGTCATGTATGTTAAAAGAAATTCACTCTTATGCGTTAAAAGGGGGCAAAGATTTTGACTACCGAAAGGCATATTTAAATGATTGGATATAAAATATATAATATCAAATAATGTTTAATTAGTGCTTAATTTATTGCATGCATTAAAGAATTTCAAACTGATATTTAATTATCAATTTAATTAACAATCAATTTGAAAGATAACAAAAAATAAGCATTATTTAGTGATATTGTTATTTTAAAAAAAATATCAGTTTAACATAATTATTGCATTATTTATATTGTTTTTTATTAAAAAATTATAAAATACAAAACTGCAAACTAAATTAAAGTTAAAAAACTATATAATAACAAAGCAAAACTGTGCTTTACGGTCAAAGCTCTAAAAGGAGGAGTAAATGATAGTTAAGAAAATTTTACTTAGTGTTTGCACTATGCTTCAACTAACAGAATTAGCAAGCGAAATTGAACAGGACGAGACAAGCGAAGAAGTTAAATTAATGCTAGCGTGTGTAAACTATGTTAATAACATAATAGCCACCGACTACATAAAAATTTATAAAACCGTTGAAATAAGCGTGGAAGATTCCGCCCAAGAAATTGAATTTTCACAAATATCCAGCCATACTTTTTTAGGAGTTAAAAGCGTAATTGATGAGAGCGGAAATAAAATAAATTTTACTGTTACAG
Source organism: uncultured Clostridia bacterium (assembly GCA_937874195.1). Taxonomy (GTDB): domain Bacteria; phylum Bacillota; class Clostridia; order Christensenellales; family UBA1242; genus UBA11490. The sequence goes on from CALNBM010000089.1 coordinate 7,325, forward strand.
ATAGTGGTTTAAAGGTTTATAAAAATGGAAAGATGAAAGTCTGTTTTGCATATTTTCCAGATGAACTGTTACTGGATGACAGTATTACAAATTACAAAACCAAAATTAATGAACGAATTTTTGCGTATGGTGTTGCAGCAGAATATTTGTTTATTAAAGGAATTGTTGACGATGCCAGCATGTGGGATGAAAGATTTAAAAGAGAGCTTTTAACTATCACAAGAAAACTAAAATCAACAATCCTTCCAATAAGAAAATTTAAATAAGGAGGGCAAAATGTTTTATGAAAAAAGTTTAAATTTAAAAAAAATATCTTATAAGAAATACAACTATTCAAACTTTTCAAACGGTATGAATAGTGAAATAGACGAGACTTTACTTCCACTTCGCTTTGCAAAAAACACATATAATTTCGATTTTAACAATGGCGCACTTAAAACAGGATTGGGGATTTCGGAAGCGTATTTATTATACGATGCTAAAAATCCAACTGCAAAAAAACTGCTAAACTATCCTGAAGGATTAGATATTTTAGGGGCTTGGGTTTTTAAGCAATTCAATCATTATTCGAAGGAATATAACAATATGTTTATTGTTTATTGTTCGGACAAGTATTTATATGTAAACTATCTTTATGCTACCACTCCCGCACTTGTTAAAATATCAAGTTTAACTTTTTCAAGTTGCCCAACAATTTTAAACTATAAAGTAAACGGAGAAGACACTATTTTAATCTGTACGCCCGAGGATGGTTTATTTTTTTGGAACAATGTGCAACCGTCTGAAAAAATTGAAAGTGCACCCATGATAACTAGCATGTGTATGCATTACGAACGCTTATTTGCCACCGGTTCACTAGATAAAAGAAGCCTTTGGTTTAGTGATGACATGAATCCAACAAACTGGAATCTATCATTAACCGAAGGTGGTTTCATTCAAATGATAGACGAAAAAGGAACGCTAAACAAGGTAGTGTCTTTTGATGATTACTTATATGTTTTTCGCGAATATGGAATTGCAAGAGTGGTTGCGTATGCTAATCAAAGCGAATTTTCTGTAACTCAACTCTACACAAGCAACAACAGAATTTACGAAAAAACAATAGCCGTTTGTGGCGATAGGGTAATGTTTTTAGCAAGTGACGGTGTTTATTCTTTTAACGGAATAACCACCACAAAACTTACACTTGGAATTGAAAACTTATTAAATGTAAATATAAACTCACAAGCGATTGGAGCATACTTTGACGGTTATTATTATATTGCTTGTAAAATGAGTTTTCCTGACTTTGAAGAAGTGGAGTGTGAAGCGGGCGATTATAAAAATAATGTACTACTCGAAATAAACTTAAAAAGTTGGACAATTAATATTTTGCGGGGTGTGGATATTTATAATATGCAAGCGATAACCGATGAGGTGGAAAATGCACTGTTTGTGTGTGTTAAGCATGAAGGAAAAGTGAGGCTTGGAAAAGTTGATAAAAGCGGGCAGGTATACTCAAAAGCCACAAAAAAAGTTTGGTGTGCGCCACGAGTCGATTTTAATTTACCTATACGCAAGAAACTAATTAAAGAAATGAGCATTATAACCAAAACAGATATAACGATAGAATTTGATACCGACGGAAAAAAGAAAAGTATGATTGTATTTGGCAAACAAAATGCGCAAAAGATTTTTCCAAATGTTACCGGTTATTTTGTGGGCATAAATTTTATTAGTGCACAAGCAGAAGTGGAAATTAGCAATCCGCAAATTATTGTGGGCGTGCTTTAATTTATATTATATTTTTTTAGAATTTTTTGGGGAAGCAAACGGGCATGAAACATTCTTTAATTTTAAAATAACTAAAATGCTCACACTTTTTTTCCAAAAAAGTTAGGATTGTAAGCTTCAACTTTTTTTCGTTTACTCTATACTTTTTTGCAGGTTGATAACTTTTTTAAATACTTGACTTATAGAGTATTGAGTTCTCATAAATTGAAGTGCGTTAAAGTTTTGTGGAGGTAAAAAAATGAAAGAAATAAACAATTATGGTAGACTTGCTTTCGATATGGTGAACGATGTTAAAAAGCAATTAATTAACGAACAGTTAAAAGAAAATTTTAAAATAAAAGAATTATTTTTTAAAGGCAGATTCAATAATCTTAGTTGGCAAGTAGATTTTAAAGGGTTAGAGGGAACTGTTGCAAAATTTAATTTTGTGATAAATCAAAGCAACACAAATCTAGTTTTTAATTTAAACGGAATTAATGTTTTTAATAGCACTACTAATGAAGTAAACTTTAATCTTCCTATTTTAAAAGCGAATACTTTAAAAATATCATGCAGTGAACTCATTGAGCAACCATTTACGCTTTTAATATTAGGCAATGTTGTGGATGATAAAATTAAAAACAAATTATTTTTATATGAAAAAGATGATTCTATCGATGCGTTTTATTATGATGAAGGATATAAGTACGCTGTGCTTTCTTGCCCTCAGGATTTGTTTGGCGAAGATTTACAAGCAATGCCACTTACAGGTCAATTTTTTAATGCCTGCCATAAACTTGCTAGTGCTATTATAGCTCATGATGATGTATGCATTTTATCGAAAGTTGATGGATATTTAACAATAACTAGAAAGAGTTCGCAGTTTGGCACTGCGCAAATTGTTGGAGGTTATAATATCACAGATAAAGCCTGTTTAGTGCCTATTTCGCATAGTCGGCTTTCCTATCATATAGTATATATAAAAAATAATACTATAACAAGTTTATTGTTGGCATCAAACTATACTATAACTCGCACAATAGTTCATTCAATAACTCTTACATATCCCATTGTTGATATGGGTGGCTGTGTTTACGCGGCTGGTAGTAGTTATTTGTTTAACGGATTTTGGTTTGTGGACAGCAACAACGATGCTTATTTGGTGGCGACTAAAAATTATACTCGTTCGACCACCACTTTTTCATATCACAACAACGCTTTTAAACTCGGCAAAGCGGAAACGCTACGGTTGTATGTTGACGGATTTAATATAACTTGCTATTTAATTTATCAAAATAAAGTTACTATTCTTGCATTTTATGTAAATATAAATAACACTCTTAACTTTTTGCAATTGATTTCAAAAGAGCAATATTCTTGCGTTGATGATGGTATGTTATTTCGTGGCGAACATCTTTTGAAGTATCGAGAACTTTTCACAAGTAAACCATTATTATAAATTAAAATAAAAAATGTATAATTATACATTGATTTAAAGTAAATTATGCGAACAGTTTATAATTTTTATTCCCCTTTTAAATAAATTTTTAAAAAAAGTATAGTTAAAAGTTTTTTGATGCTTTAAAATGGTTTTGAACTTGCGTTAGATTTGTTTGATTGCTTTTGACTGTTTATATAAATTCCTAACGAACAATGTTTTGTATATTAAATTTTGATTGCAAGAAGTATTAGATGCAGTTTTTAAAACTTGCGCTAGATTTGTTTGATTTTGCTTTTGACTGGTCACCGACCATGAATCATTGTTATTGTTTTTTGCTTATGTTTTAAAAAAACGGTTAAAAATAATTTTATAAAATTTCGTTCAAAAGGATGCTATCATGGGATTAAATAAAAAAGAAATTATCACTAAAATACTAAGGCATAATTACCAAAATTTTTTAAAAGGTAAAAATAAAACAGGAGGATAAAAAATGAGTTATATTGATAATGAAACAACACAAAAAGTTATGGCGATAACAAATACCACTGCATCCAATAAAAAACTTGATGAGTTATTAAAAAATCTTCGCGCTTTTAACAATAGACTATCTTCATCAACCAATGACATTACAAAAAATGAAATGCAGTTAAAAAGGCTGGAAGAATTAAATTTATCAGCAGATGATATTCGTCAAGATGCAGAAAATGAACTGTATGACTATAAAAAAACTACTCAAGAAAATATTATTAATCAATCGCAAGCAAAGGAAAAAGAGCTTGTGATAAACAAGGATAAATTACAAAAAAACTATGCAGATGCCAAAGAAAAAACTCAGGACTATTATGGAACAATTAAGGAAAATGCAAGCAATGATGCATTAAAGCGGGGATTGGCAAGAAGTAGTATAGTTATAAATACGCTTGATGCTTTTAATAAAGATGAAATTGAAAATTATAATGTTTTAAATAAAGAACTAACTGACAGTTTAAATGAAATTGATTTTCAATTAAGTTCGATTGATAGCAAGCAACAACAAGCGCTGGCAGATTTTGATATTGAATATGCTGCAAAACTAAATAAAAAAATTACCGACTTAAAAAAGGAATACCATAATGTTCAAAACGATATAATTAAATATAATAATCAAATAACTGAAGCTGAAAATAATTTTAATTTAAAATATGCAGAACTTGAAAAAACTCTGCAAAACTCCAACTGGGATAAAGAAGTTGACCTTATTGAACTATCTGGGAAGTTTGGTGTAAATGTTATTGAAAGATATAAGCAGAATCAAATGTTTTCTATAATAAGCAATCAATTACACTCAGCAAATGAAGAAGAAAAATCCGCTATTTTAAATAGTCCTGAAATTGCCAGTATGTTAAGTCAAGAGCAGTTAGACAAACTATTAAAGCAGTTTGGTGCAAAGTAATGTGGGAAGAAATTTTTAATCTAGCGATAAATAACGGACTATGGGCGGTACTATTTTTAGCTTTGCTTGTTTATGTGTTGAAAGATAGTAAGAGCAGGGAAGACAAGTATCAAAACACCATAAAAAAATTAGCGGACAGCTTAACAGTTATTGAAGATGTAAAAAAAGATGTTAAAAAAATTAAAGTTAGAATATTTAATAAAAAAACAAATAAAGAAGCAAGTTAATTATATTAATTCTTGTAAAAGTGAGTTATTTTAATGTAATTTTTGTATAATAATTGTATTTATAGTGATAATTAAGTTTATAATAATTAAAATTAATTAATTCAGATTAGAAAATAAAATTCCTTTTATAATAGTTATAAAAGGAATTTTTTTTTAAAAAAAGCAAACCACACGCTTAGCGTAAATTACGCTTAAACTAATTATTAAACAGAATAAGCTATTTTTAATATTAATAATTTTTTTTATATTTGTTAAATTGTCAGTGATTGTCGTAAGAGAGAAACCACAAAGTTTAAAAAACAAAAATTCACATTAAAAAAGTTTAATTTTAAAAAACATTAGAAAGTGTTTAGGTATATGTATTTTGAAATATGTAAATTCAATTTGGCACGGTATTTTTAGTGTAAACGAAATTTTAGTTTTAAAAATATAAGTTTAAAAAAAATTAAAATAAGTCATCACTATTAAATTAATAGTAGTGAATAAGTATTCATCAAAGTAATTTATCATGCATAATTTGGCAAGCGTAACACCAAATTAAACAAATTTTAATAAAATGGTTGCAATTTGATTTTTTTAATGCTATAATTCAAAAGTTGTAAAAAGATTGGCAAGAAATCGCCTGTATCTTAACCGTTCCCATTTCGGGTTTAAAAAATTTAAATGAAATTTTTATTTTTAAGAATATATTTAAATTAATTAGCATTTTGTTTTTATAACAAAGTTATTTTTATTTCGTAAATGGTTTTTTTACTTTTTATTAAGTGAAGTAAAAAATTATACGCCCTAAAAAAATGATTAGTCTTTAAAGCCTAGCAATTAAAACACAATCTTTTAGATTAATGCTCTTAAATGAAAAATATAATCAAAAAATTTAATCGTTTTAAATTAATTTATTATTTCATTTATAAACTGATTGATAAAATTGTTTTATTTTTAATCCAAGCAATGCTTGTTTTAAAATATGAATAAACTATGCCTAAATTTTAAATAGATATGCTAGTAATATTTAAAGTTTTGATAGTGCTAAATAAAGTTAGTGAACATTCACACATTTTACTTTAATCAAACTCAAAAATGAAAATAGTTGCAACTAACTAATAGTTTGCAACGAAACATAACCGTTTATTATTTTAAATAAGTTGCAACTTTAATTTTCGTTGCAAACAAAACGCGTGTAAAATGGAACAAAAATTTGAAAATATTTTAACTGTTTTTAAAACAGTTAATTAATTTTATATTTTAAGATGAGGAAAATTCCTCACTTTAAAAAACTTAGAAGAAAGTTATTGAATTTACTTTAAATTTTTATCTTATTTTAAGTTTACAATTACTAAAAATTTTTTAAGGAGACTAATATGATAGTAAACAAACAACCGACTTTAAAGTTGTCTTTTTTAGGTGGCGTGGGAGAAGTTGGAAAAAACATGCTTGCTGTGGAATACGGCGACGACATGATTATAGTAGACGCAGGAGTTGCATTTCCATCCGATGATATGCCTGGGATAGATTTAATTATTCCTGATTTTAACTATATTCAAGTGAACAAACACCGTGTTAAAGCAATCATTTTAACACATGGTCATGAGGACCATATCGGTGCAATGCCATATCTTATGAGACAGATTGATGCACCAGTTTATGCAACAAAACTTACAGCTGCACTTGTGGAAAATAAACTTAGAGAACATAAGGGAGTGCGTTTTAAAATTAATATTGTGAAACCAAAAACTGTGATAAATGCTGGAGTTTTTAGCATTGAATTTCTTAAAGTTACACATAGTATTTCAGGTTCACTTGCGCTAGCAGTTACCACACCTGCGGGTATTTGGTTCCACACTGGCGACTTTAAACTTGATTTAACACCAATAGATGGCGAACCTATGGATATGGCCAGAATGACAGATATAAGCAAAAAAGGTGTGCTATTACTTACTTGCGATTCCACTAATGCTGAACGAACAGGATTTAGTATGAGTGAGCGAAAAGTGGGACAAACGCTGGATGCTTTATTTGCTCAAAACAAAATCAAACGCATAATTATTGCGACCTTTGCCTCCAACATTCATAGAATCCAACAAATTTTTAATATTTGTGAAAAATACGAAAGAAAAGTTTTGCCAACAGGCAGATCAATGGTAAATGTTTGTGAAATAGCAAACAAAATCGGCGAGTTAAAATTTAATAAAGAAATTATTGCAGACATGACTAAAGTAGACAAATACGACGATGATAAGATTTGTATTGTATGTACGGGTAGTCAAGGCGAGCCAAACAGCGCACTATCCAGAATGGCAGCGGGTGAATTTAAGAAAATCGAAATCAACGAAAATGATTGCGTAATTTTCAGTGCGTCAGCAATTCCCGGAAATGAAGCAGGAATAAACACAGTAATTAATGGACTATATAAAAAGGGTGCAAGCGTAATTTATGAAAGCTTAGCAGAAGTTCATGTTAGCGGACACGCCTATCAAGAAGAAATTAAAATAATAATGAGTCTTTTAAAACCTAAGTTTTTTATTCCAGTGCATGGAGAATATCGACACTTAATATCTAACGCAAAAATAGCAATGGAACTAGGAATAAATAAAAGAAATATCCACATTCCAGACCTTGGAGAAAGTATATCAGTAACACCTACTACTATTAGAAAAACAGGCACAGTGCCTGCCGGAGTGAAAGTTATTGACGGACACGATATTTCTGATGCAGGTGGTTCCGTGCAACGGGATAGGTTGCTACTTGCAACGGAAGGACTATGCGTGGTGCTACTAACGATTTCTGCGCGTTCTTCTGTGCTTACAAGCAAACCTGAAATTATAACCCGTGGATTTTTATATGGAAAATCCAACCAAAACATAATTGAAGAAGCAAGGGACTTACTTATAAATGCAATTATTCAAGTGAATTTTAAAAGTCAAGATTGGACAATAATTAAAGACAGTATCAAGAAAACATTAACAACTTTCTTTTTCAAAAAATTAAAAAGAAAACCAATGATTATGACAATTATTGTGGAAACAAACTAAATAGATTCATTTTAATTTTAGAAATAAAAAGATATTTTTTCGCGTGGTTAATATGATAAAATCTAAAAAAACTAGTTGTAAAAATCAATGTGAAGATAAAAAAGTACTAACAAGTAAGTAAAAAATAATGAAATAACAAATGCAAGTTGAACAATCTTAAAAAATTAAAAATTATAATAAAAACTATTTTACATTTTTAATTAAAATGAAAACCAAAAAAAAATTATAAAACCGATAAAAAAATAATGAATATTTAACATAACTATTTAAAAAAAACCGATAAAAAGAAAAATAAAAATATTTAGCAAACTAAAATGGTGAACAGGCATTATATAAAGAAAAAGTCTAAAATTAAAAAAGAAAGTGATATTTAAATTAATAACAGTAAAGTCAATAAAGTTGAAGATAAAAAATATCTTGCAAATAGTCATGTTTTTTTAAAAAATAACTACGCGAGTTTAAATTCCTTGACTATTACCGCTTTATAAAAAAAATTTGAACCGAGGATAAATTGGAAACAATAAAAAAATTAAAAGAGTATGCGAAAATTAATCATGTGCCCGTTGTTAGAAATAACACCCTTGTTCACTTATTAAAATTAGTGGATAATCCGTTAGTTTTTAATATTTTAGAAATAGGTACTGCAATCGGTTATTCGGGAATTTGTATGTTAAACGCAAATAAAAATGCAATACTTACCACTATTGAAATAAATCCCGAAATGGCAAACATTGCAAAGCAAAATTTTGCAGATTTTAACTTGTTAAACAGAGTGGAGTTGATTTTAGGCGATGCAAAAACGGTGCTGGAAAATTTAGTGAAAAAAAATCAGAAATTCGATATAATTTTCTTAGACGGCCCTAAGGGACAATATGTAAAATACTTAAAAATCATAGAAGAGTTGATGACTAAAAGAAGTGTGCTGTTTGCAGATAATATATTTATTGGCGAGGGCTTAACAAACAAACATAACACAATCAAACACAGACTAGCAGAATTTATAGAGATTATTAATAAGCCACCTTTTATTAGTGAAGTTTTTACAGTTGACGAAGGGTATGCTATAATAAAATTAGCAGAAGAAATAAACAACTAAGGAGTAAATATGATAGAATTATTATCGCCAGCTGGCAGTATGGAAAAATTAAAAACAGCGTTTAACTATGGAGCAGATGCTTGCTATTTCGCAGGAAAAAAATATGGACTAAGGGCGTTTGCAGATAATTTTGATGAGGACGAGTTGGCTGAGAGTGTGAAATATGCTCACTCTATGGGTAAGAAATGTTATATCACTTTAAATATTCTTGCTCACAATAGCGATTTTGAAGGATTAGTTGATTATTTAAAATACTTAGAAAATTTAAAAGTAGATGCTGTTATAGTAAGTGATTTAGGCATTATGCAATATGTGAAAACTCATGCGCCAAACTTATCTATACATGTTAGCACACAAGCAAACATAACTAATAAATACTCTGCAAAAGTGTTTGCAGATGCAGGGGCTAGTCGACTAATTTTAGCGCGTGAGTTATCCATAAAAGAAATAAAAGAAATAAGGGAATATTTACCAAAAAAAGTGGAACTAGAATGTTTTGTGCATGGGGCAATGTGTATTTCCTACTCGGGCAGATGCCTGCTTTCTAATTATTTATCGGAAAGAGATAGCAATCGCGGTGCGTGTATACAAGCGTGTCGTTTTCAGTATTCAATAATTGAAAAAAGCCGAAGAACAGATGAAAATGTCCACACAGGCGGTTATGAAATTCAAGAAGATAATAGAGGAACATATATTTTAAACAGTAAAGATTTATGTATGATTGAATATTTGCAAGAGTTAGTGGATGCAGGGGTAACAAGTTTTAAAATAGAAGGCAGAATGAAAAGCGTTTATTATGTGGCAACGGTAACAAATGCATACCGCCGAGCAATAGATTTATTGCAAAGCAAAGAAAAATTAAATGTGAATCTTATTCAAGAACTTGAAAAAACCAGCCATAGAAGATACACAAGCGGTTTTTATTTTAATGAGAAAAATAAAGAATACTTAGCATCTTCCATGACGGTTCAAACACACGAATTTATAGCACTAGTGTTAGAAGATAGTAAGAACGGTAAAACATTAATTGAACAACGCAATAAATTCGAAGTGGGTGATGAGTTAGAAGTGTTGTCGCCAAGCGAAAACTTTAATAAAATAATTAAAGTGGAAACACTAACAGACGAGAACAATGAAGGGATAACAATTGCAAACCAAGTTCAACAAAAACTATTTTTAAAAACAAATTTAAAACTTTCAAAAGGCGATATTTTAAGAAGAAAAGTTTAATTAAACATTTGATATTGCAGGACAAATTTAGTAATTTTACAAGCGATAGTGCATAGTATAAATTCATAAAATTTTAAGGTTATATTAAACTTGCTTAAAAACCTTTTAAATTTTATGGCTGTTAATTTCATATGTGCAAAAAATTAACTTATTCTATTTTTCGGTGGTTGTTTAATTTAACAAAAAACACACTTTTTATAGTGTGTTTTTTGTTAGCATATCGCTCATTTTATGTTTTAGTTTTTGTAAGAATATTTTTATATTTTAATTATAAGTTTTTAAAAACATTTTATGTAGACCTGCTTTTTTTTTAAAAATTAAATTTTTTTTATTTTTATCTTCCCAAAAAAATTTTCCTGTTGATTAGTTTACATTTACATAAATTAAATAGTTTTTTTCTTTTCAAATTTAATTTTTTTGATATATTTAGAATGTTTTATATTTAATTAGTCTAACAGTTTGCTATATAAAAATTAAAGCATGAATGTTTTTTTGCACATGATTTTTAAAATATGAAATTTTAACTAAAATGTGCATGTGCCTGTGATGCTAATGTATTAAAACTAGTATAGTATAAAGAAAAATGAAAATAAATATCACACGAGGTATTTATTTCAAATTAATTTAAAAATGCTTAGTATATTTTATATTAAATTTCACAATAAAGTAAATTTTATTAAATAATGCTTAGGCTTTGTCTTCTTCTTCTGCCACCAAGCATTCTGTGGTAAGTAGGGTAGATGCAACACTGCTAGCGTTTTCAATCGCTGTTCGCACAACTTTTGTGGGGTCAATTATTCCGCATTTTATCATATCGCAGTATTCATTTGTGAGTGCGTTATAGCCATAATCTTTCGCACCATTATTTCTTATGTTTTCTATCACAACACCACCTTCCACTCCGCTATTTTCTGCAATAATTCGAAGAGGGGCAGATAATGATTTCAAAATAATTTCCGCACCTGTTTTTTCATCGCCATTAAGGTTTAAAATAAGATTTTTAACTGCTTTTTCGCAAGATAACAATGCAACACCTCCGCCGGCAACAATGCCTTCTTCAAGCGCACTGCGAGTGGCACTAACTGCATCTTCAATACGAAGTTTCTTTTCGTTTAATTCCACTTCTGTGGCACATCCCACATAAATAACTGCAATTCCTCCCGTGAATTTTGATAAGCGTTCTTGCAACTTTTCTTTATCAAAATCACTTTCTGCTTTAGAAATTTGCCCTTTTATTTCTTTAATTCTTTTAGCTATTGCATCTTTATTACCATTACCGTTTGTGATTGTGGTGTTGTCTTTTGTAACTTTAATGTTTGCAATTCCTAAATCGGATAATGTTATATCTTTAAAACTAATTCCAAAATCATCACTAATATATTTACCGCCCGTGAGTACTGCAATATCTTCCAGCACTGCTTTTCGTCTGTCAGAATACATAGGGGCTTTAACTGCAACAACGCTAAGTGCACCTCGTAGTTTATTCACAACAAGTGTGCTTAACACTTCCATTTCAATATCGTCTGCAATAATAAGTAAGGATGCACCTTGACTTGAAACACTTTCTAATATTGGCAAAATCTCTTGTAAGCTTGATATTTTTTTATCTGTTATAAGTATGTATGCTTTTTGAAAAATCGCCTGCAATTTTTCTGTGTCTGTTATCATGTAGTGAGAAAGGTAGCCTCTGTCAAACTGCAAGCCTTCCACGATTTTTAGTTCAGTTTTCATAGTTTTATTTTCTTCCACATTGATAACGCCTTCATTTCCAACTTTTTTAAAGCCCTCCGCTATAAGTTCGCCAATATCTTCATCGCCTGCACTAATGGATGCGATTTGAAAAATTTCTGTTGCACTGTTAACGCTAACCGATTGTTTTTTTAATTCTTCCACGCAAACACCTACTGCTTTTTGTATGCCTTTTTTTAATATTATTTGATTTGCACCTGCTGAATAATTTTTAATTCCTTCAAATATAATGCTTTGAGCAAGCACGCATGCAGTTGTTGTGCCATCGCCTGCAATATCATTAGTTTTTATGCTTACTTCTTTAATTAAGTTTGCACCCATGTTTTCAAATGCATCTGGCAATGTTATTTCTTTTGCTATTGTAACACCATCGTTCGTTATAAGTGGAACACCGTGTTTTCTATCCAACACAACATTTCTGCCTTTGGGACCAAGCGTAAGTTTAACAGCATTTGCAAGTTTATTTACTCCTGCTTCCAGACTTTTTATTGCTTCAAAACCAAATTGAATCTTTTTTGTCATGTTTTTCTCCTTTATAATTTATATTTTTAATGGTAAATTTTTGTTAATTCTGGCTATTAATGGTTATATTTAAGCGACTTAATTATTATAATTTTTCAGGTATTATAAAAATTTAATCATAAAAATATTTTTAATCACAAAAGCTCACGAATAAACTAAGATTATTATAAGATTAATCTTAAAAAATAATGAGATATACTAAAAAATAAGTTAAAGAAAAGACTAACAGTAAAGTATCTAATAGCAATAGTGTAATAGTTCATATATAAATAATTTAGTGCACAGCAGTTGTTTTAAGTTTAAATATCATGCAAAAAAATGCAAAATCAAAAACTCTGCAATTATAATTATTTTTTAAAATACTCTTTTTTTTCATTATTGCTAATTAAATTTATTGCTGTGCAATATCGGGCACTATTTATTTCATTTTAAAATTTAATCTTCAATTATGGCTAAAATATCTTCCTGCTTGATTAAAATAAAGCGCTTATTATTGATAACAAATTCATGGCTAGCAAATTGATTAAAAACAACTTTATCGCCCACCTTCACTTTAAATTCAATCTCATTGCCTTCTATTTTCCCGCCCGTTCCAATATGAGTGACTGTTGCAAAAATGGGTTTTTGCTGTGCGATATCGGGCACGATTATCCCACTCTTTTTTTCATTTTCAATTTTTTCTTCCTTTAAAACAATGCGGTCAAATAGTGGTATTATGTTCATTTTGTTCTCCTTTATTAATTGTGTTATCTATATTCAGTTATAAAATATATAGTTTTTGCTTTTTTTTAAGCGTTTAGAAAATCAAGTTATTTTTTTTTGCGTGTTTAGACTTAAAAACCGTTTTTAAGTATCAAACTATTATATAAAAAATAATAATATCAATCAATTATCAAATTTGACCGAAATCAACTGAAAATCAAGATTACGTCACTCATCTTGTAATATGCTGAGCTTTGAGACTTATTATTCATAATTATAATGTCAATGCTGAAAAAAATCAACAGGCAAACACAGGATATTTGAAACATCATGGTTCTTATATATTATTATAAATCTTTTTGACAGCATATATATCCTGAATCTCCAATATATTTATATAAAATTCATATATTCGGAGGTCATGTTTTGATTGAGAAATACAAAATAAAAGATGGTATCTGTGTACATCACACAGATGACCGGGCATATTTGAAAATTAATGATTTTTTGAAGTCAAATATTATAAATAATTGCTTAATAGTATGCATAGGCACCGACAGGTTCATCGGAGATTCCCTGGGACCGCTGACCGGCACACTTCTAAGCAAGCTGGAGCTTCAGATCCCAATCTTTGGGACCTTGGAAAATCCAATCCATGCGGTTAATCTCCGAAGAGCCATGACCCAAATAAACAATTCCTATAAAAATCATAAAATCATCGCCATAGATGCTTGTCTCGGTTCAAGCAAAAGCGTAGGATATATCCATGTCAAGGAAGGCAGCATCCAACCCGGCAAAGGGGTCGGAAAAAGTCTCTCCAAAGTAGGAGACTATTCAATAATAGGAGTAGTTGATGAGGCCGTGGAATCCGGTGACAGTGAATATGAAAACTACATCAGGATAAATAATGTAAGACTTGGCTTGGTGATGAAAATGTCGGAGACCATCGCAAAAGGAATATATGCTGCCTTTCGGCAGTAGATGCGGGACACGAGAAATTCCGGTATTCCTTATGAGT
>CALNBM010000090.1 GCA_937874195.1 uncultured Clostridia bacterium
TTTACATATGGAAGATATTCAAAATGAGAAAAAACCTTTTCTCAAAAAGGTGCCCTAGAAACATACGAGCATAACTGCTTAAACTTTCTATATATCTGCGTTGACCTTCTGCAAAAATCGTATCGAAGGCAAGTGTACTTTTTCCACTACCGCTTACACCCGTAAAAACAACCAGTTTGTTTCTAGGAATAGTTAAATTTATGTTTTTAAGATTATTTTCTCGCGCGCCTTTTATCACTATGTTTTCTAACATTAGCATCTCCAAATTAATAACTTTGTTCTATAATTTTACAGGGTTGCAGAAGTAAAGTCAATTATAAATTATCATTATTATTGCCTTATTTATTTTATATTATTTTTTTATTTATACGCACGAAAGATAAATCGAATTTTTTACTAAAATTTGAAAAATAATAACATTATATATTTCTTTCATTCTCTGATTTTTCAAAGAAGAAAATGGCGTAAAAAATTATTGCTAATTGATTTACCTAGAATAAACCCACGAAATTCATTTTTATGTCGGTATTAGAAATTACAACAACATATACAGTTACGGCAGATTTGTTGTTAATTTATTAAAAAAAGTTATGCACTATATATTTTTTTATTAATTGACATATTAAAACTTACAATTGTTAACCGGGGTTATATAAAGCCCTGCTCATATTTGTAGTTTTGAAACATGTCAATTCAATCTATACATTTTTTTCAAACTATTTATTTCATCTCTAAATTTTATTGCGCTTTCAAAATCCAGTTCGTCAACAGAAATTTTCATTAAGTCCTGCAATCTTTGAACCTCTTTTTCTGCGTCTTCATTGGATAGCGTTCTTCGTTTATTTTTAACTTTCTTAGTTATTTCAAGAGTGTTTTTAATAGGTTTAATTATTGTTTGTGGAATAATTCCATGTTCATTATTATATTCCATTTGAATTTCTCGCCGTCTATTTGTTTCTTTTACCGCCTTTTCGATAGATTTAGTTATAATGTCGGCATATAAAATAACTTTTGATTCACTGTTTCTACTGGCTCTGCCAATAGTTTGAATAAGCGACCACTCACTTCTTAAAAAGCCTTCTTTATCAGCATCCAAAATAGCAACCAACTTCACTTCAGGAATATCCAATCCCTCTCTAAGAAGATTAATTCCAATCAACACATCAAAATCTTTTGCACGCAAAGAATTAATTATGCCCATTCTATCAAGCGTGTCTATATCTGAATGCAAATAACGAACTTTTATTCCCCGTTCTGTTAAATATCCTGTTAAACTTTCCGCCATCTTTTTAGTAAGCGTTGTTACAAGCACTCTTCCTTCATTTTTAATGGTTCGATTAATCTCTCCAATTAAATCATCAATTTGCCCTTTGACTTTTCTTATTTCAACCTCGGGATCAAGGAGTCCTGTTGGTCTTATTATTTGCTCCACCACATTATCAGAATTTTCCAACTCAAAACTAGCAGGCGTTGCTGAAACGAAAACCGCCTGACCAATTTTTCCTTCAAACTCTTGAAAGTTTAATGGGCGGTTATCATATCCTGCAGGCAAGCGAAATCCATATTCCACCAAGTTTGTTTTGCGCGCAAAATCACCTGCAAACATCCCTCGAATTTGTGGAATAGTCATGTGACTTTCATCTATAAACACAATAAAATCTTTTGGAAAATAATCAATTAAAGTATATGGTGGCTCACCTGGTTTTCTGCCGTCAAAATACCGTGAATAGTTTTCAATCCCCGAGCAGTATCCCACTTCCTTCATCATCTCTAAATCATAAAAAACTCGCTCTCTAATCCGTTGCGCCTCAATAAGCTTACCTGCTTCTTCAAATTCTTTTTGACGAACTAAACAATCATGTTTTATTTCTTCATAAACTTTTTCTAACTTTCCACTGTCCACTGCATAATGGCTAGCAGGTGTTAAAAAACAATGTTCTAGACGGTTTAGTTTTTTACCTGTTAGCACTTCTATTTCATAAATGTTTTCAACTTCTTCATCAAAAAATTCCAACCTTATTCCCACTTCACTTTTATTTGGTGGAATAATATCAATTATTTCGCCTTTGGCTCTAAAAGTACCTCGCTTAAAGTCTATCTCGTTTCGTTGGTATTGAAGAGATAACAATTTTCTTATTATATTATTACGGTTTACGATATCGCCTGGACGGATAGATAAACACATGTTAGAATAATTTTCCGGCTCACCCAGTCCATATATGCAAGACACACTTGCCACCACAATCACATCTTTTCGTTCAAAAAGCGAACAGGTGGCGGAGTGGCGGAGTTTATCAATTTCGTCGTTAATACTCATATCTTTTTCAATATAAGTGTCAGACGCAACCATATATGCTTCTGGTTGATAATAATCATAATATGAAACAAAGTATTCCACACGGTTATTTGGAAAAAATTCACGAAACTCATTGCATAGTTGCCCCGCCAGTGTTTTATTATGAGCAATAACCAGCGCAGGTCTATTCACTTGATTTATAATATTTGCCATAGTAAAAGTTTTACCGCTACCCGTAACGCCCAGCAATGTTTGATATCTTAAACCATCATTAATCCCGTCCACAATTCCCTTTATTGCTTTTGGCTGGTCACCTGTTGGCTTATAACTTGATTGTAGTTGAAACAATTTTTTCCTTCCTTTTACTAATTTTTTAAAATTTTTTTTAAATGGAGTTTGAATTGCTAACTCCTTTTAATAATCAAAATATCTTATAACTTAAACTCTTTAACATTATTTAGTTGCCCAAAAAAAGCACGATTATTCCTAATTTAAATGTTAAAAGCTAACCGCAAACTATAAAAAATTAACTGATTTACAAAAAAATATGTGTCTTTTGTTTTAAAGTTTGCTAGATTTACAACTTTTTTTCGATTTATATTTTTTTAAAATGTATCACTTTATTATTATACCATAAAATGAGTAAGCCTAACATAAATCTAGGTAATGAAATAAGATATATAAATAAATGTTTGGTGTTAAAACTTATAAGGCATTGTTTATTTTTAACCTTTTTCCCATTAATACTTTCAAACTTTTTTTCACACTCTAAATTTGTTTTAAATATATATATAATAAGATACTTTAAAGTATTTTTTTGATTTAATAATTCAAGTCAAAATAGTTGCAAAAATTTATCGCAACAATCGAGTTTGGAAAAAATGGAGAAAAATTATGTATGATGAAAAAGCAATACTTACTAACCAGTCAATAACAAGCAATTTTCAATTTAACAATGTACATATATTGCAAGTAACTATCGAAAACATTATTGTCACTTTAAAAAACAAACAAGCCGAAAAATTCATTAATGAGAAAATTAAAAAACAAAGTAACGAATTTTTTATATACGCAGCAAACAAACTTTACCCAACTGCTATTGAAGATTATAAGACTCGCTCTGCAGATGGTTTTCCTTTTCATGGACATGAGGCAATATTAAACTTTCAAAACACTTATAACAACAACTGTTTTTTAAGTTTTTATAGTGATAATTATCAATTCACTGGCGGTGCACATGGTTTAACTATAAGAACATCCAGCACTTTTAATTTAAAAACAGGTTATCCCGTTTTGCTTAACGTATTTTTTAAAGGCAACTATCAAAACTATATTTTGCATGAAATTATAAAGCAAGCAGATGAAATCATGGCAGAAGACCCTGTGCTTTTTGAAGACTATAAAAAGCGTATTATTAAAAACTTTAATCCTAATAGCTTTTACCTGACAGATAACGGCATAGTGATATATTATCAACAATATGAAATCGCACCATATTCAACAGGAATTGTTGAGTTTACTATTCCTTATCAAATTCCACCAAAATGCTAATTTGTTATTGTACAGATTAAAACTATCACTTGACTTGTTGCCAACATGAGCACTATAAGACCAATTATAAAAGTTGTTGACTTTTTGTTAATGTAACTTTTGTATAAATTTTGCATGAAACTTAGCTAATCTCTAATCTGTTATTAATAAGAACAAAATCAATTAATAACGAAAATAAAATTACAATTTTTTAATTTTAATAATTTTTTGCTGGTATGTTAAAACCTTGTCCGCAATTATAAATAATTATTTATTTTTACTGCCATTGCACTTTAAATTTGCTGTTTTTAAAAAAAATTGCAAAAAAATAAAGCACGCGACCTTCTTAGAAGGTTATATTGCTTTTATCTCATTAATATTAATATTTTCCATTATTGTTAACAGCAGTGCCATTCTTGTGAAGATTCCGTTATGTGCTTGTTTGAAATATGCTGCTCTGGAATCGTTATCTATTTCAGGATGAATTTCAATTCCCCTTGGAAGTGGGTGCATTATATAAGATTGTTTTGAAAGTTTATCAAGTGCGTTTTTATCAATGCAAAACTCTTTAATGGGAATAGTTTTATCGACCATCCTTTCTTTTTGAACACGAGTTTGATAAACAATATCAATGCTTTTTGGTATATCGTCAAAGGAATTACACTTAATAAATTTTATATTTTTATTGTTTAGAAAATCAATGTATTTTTGTGGCAACTCAAATCCAACAATTCCAAAGCCATATACAGTTATATTATTATATAATGAAAGCAATTTAATCAATGAATGTGCTGTTCTGCCATGTTTTAAATCGCCCATGATTGCAATGCTTATTCCATCAAGCGTGCTTTTCAATTCTTTTATTGTATACAAGTCAAGGATTGCTTGAGTGGGATGTTCTTCGCTACCGTTGCCAGCATTAATAATGGGAACGCTAGAAACTCTTGCCGCTTTTGTTATTGAATCTTCCTCACTATTACGAATTACTATCGCATCGCAGTAGCCTTCAAGTGTGCGGACTGTGTCTTCAATACTTTCGCCTTTCCAAGCAGAACTATTTTCTCTGGCATTTTCTGTTGATAGAAATTTAGCTCCAAGTTGGATAATGGCGGATTCAAATGAAAGTCTTGTTCGAGTGCTGGGTTCGTAGAATAGTGTTGCAATGATTTTTCCTTTCAAACTATTAACATACTTTAACTTGTTGTTTTTAATATCGTCTGAAAGTGAAAAAAGTGCTTCTAAGTTTTTTCTTGTAAAATCTTCCGTACTCAATAAATTTCTCATCATCCTAAAACCTCTTTTTTATGATTTTGGAATCCAAATTTAAATATTTTCTGGTTGATTAAACTTGCTTTTATGCTCTGGAAAGTTCATTAAACTTTCTTGCTTTCCGCTAGTCCATCTTTATATTATAATATGTTTTAAAATAAAATGTCAAACAAAATAACTAAATAAATTTAAAATTTAAAATAATTATTTTGAATAAACTTAAAATAAAAATACTTTATTTTTTTATTAATTAATTCAATTAGCATTAATTTTTTTAAAATAAGATTACTTCTTTGTGTTAAATTTATTTTATAAAGTATTTTATTTTTGCATAAAACCGCACTACATACTTCTGCGGATTGTTAGTTATACATGTTTTTTTATATTATTGAAATTTTGCTTTTTCATAAATAACAAAATTTTTTAAAAACTTACAAAATAAAATATATTTTAACACTTTGAATTAAACAAATTATATATTTAAACTAATAACACAAATCTATAAACCTTTTGCTCGTAGATTTTTAATATTGGGCTTAAATTTCATGCAAAAGACTGTTGATTTATTTGCAGAAATTTGTTAAACTCATATTGTTGTTTATGTTCCTGTGGTGAAATGGATATCACAATGGTCTTCGGAAGGGTTTTGCTTCCCGCTATCTATCACCCCATAAACCCTTATTTAAAGCCCTTTTTGAACTTTTCAATTTTGCAATTTCTAAAAATACCATACTTTTTAACATCCTTACCTTAATTTATGCTATAATTTAGTAGTATGCGTCCGTAGTGTTTTGAGATATATTTCACTACAAACGCACATTCATGCGTCCGTAGTGAAATGGATATCACATAAGTCTTCGGAACGGGAGATTGGGGTTCGACTTAACCCTCATAAAAAAGTCAAATTTGCTCTCATGGTGAAATGGATATCACAATCGACTTCGGATCGATTATTAGGAGTTCGAATCTTCTTGGGAGCACCACTAAAACCCTTTATTTTAGGCACATTCAGCGATTTTTGATGGTCGCTGATTTTTTTTATTTTAGGTTGAAATGCATGTTGAATTTTATCTCTTTTTGATACCATTTTTATAAAATTATCACTTTTAAAATTTTACACAAAACACCTTAAAAGTGGTCATTTCTACGAATTTTCTACGAATTTGTACTGAATTTCTGCAAATGGTGTATTTTATCGTGTAATTATTCTTAGTGTTATATTGTGTTTTATTGTAAAAAATGGCAATAAAAAAAGGGTGAAAGTTTAAACACTCCCACCCATATTTTTACATTTCTGCTTCTTCTTTTCTTCTTCGTTGCCTTTTTTCTTCAAGCAATTTTTCTAGTTTTTTAATTTCATCTTCAATTTCTTGCTCTTCAAATTCTTTTTTAGAATTTTCAACTTGCTCTTCAGATTTTGTTAGTGCATTGCTTATAACATTTGCCGATTGAACTTTTGAAGAAAAATCTAAATGAGAATATATGTCTGCGGTTGTGTTAAAATTGGAATGACCTAACCACTCCTGTATATTCTTCATCGGAACACCATTTGCCACAAGCAAACTTGCACAACTGTGTCTTAAATCATGAAAACGGATATGCTTTAAATGATTTTTCTTTAATATTGTCGCAAATGTCTGAGAAACTCGGTCTGGATTAATTAAATCGCCAATATCGTTTACAAAGATATAATCTAAATATTTTTTATTATAGCTCTTTCCATAAATTTTTTTGTTGTGTTCAATTCGTTCTTTTCTTTCAAGCAAAAGTTTTTCAGTTTCAGGTAGCAGTGGCAATGTTCTATTACTTGCTGTTGTTTTTAATTTATCCATACAATAAAGAACGCTATCAACACATAAAACTTTATGCTTGATTGTAATTGTTTTATTTAATAAATCTATTGCATCCCATTTTAACCCAATAAGTTCACTTCTCCTAAATCCATAATAACTTGCAACCCTAACAATCAAACCAATAATTGTTGGGTCTGTGTGAGTAAATAACTGCTCGAGTTCTTCTTTGTTGTAATAATTTTTTGGTGATTTTTCTTTATGGATTTTTGGCATAAATTCATAAGGGTTTTTAGCAATTAAATCATCTCGATACGCTTGCCTTAATGCTGGAGATAAAATGATAGCATGATGTTTAACCGTAACATTTTTATTCTGTCTTTCATTTTTTAGATAGTCATAAAAATCTAATATGTGATGAAAGGTTACATCTTTGAGTTTTAATTTATCTCCAAAAAACTTGTTCATTATTTTCCAAACGGTTAAGTATGACTGATAAACATTCGGAGCCAATTCATCTTTTTTATTTATGATATAGTTCTTTACATAATTCATAAAAATAATATCGTTTTTTACAACTGGTTCTTGCAGTTCTTCATTATAATTGGTGGGATTAAAAGTGTTAATTTGTTCATCTAAAAATCTTTGCGCCTCCTTTTTATTTCCTCGTTCTTTAAGCCCTGTTGATATCCATTTTTGCTTATATTTTCCATAATTATCTTTGTAGTTTATCACAGCATAATAAACCCCATTTTTTATTCTCAAACTACCTGTCATATTTGTTCACCTCCAAGCAGATAGGCAATAATATTAAATTTTGATATTTTATAGTCCTTGCCAATTTTAATAGATTTTATCGTTCCACTTTTTAATAGTTCATACGATTTCGTTCTTTTAATTCCAAGCATTTTTTGCAAATCACTTACTCCAACACAATCTGGGAAGTCCTTAAACATAAGAGTGGATATTTCATTTATCTTTTCCATATCACACCTCACATTTCCATTTCCGATTTAGATTGACAAATAAAATCATCAAGGGCTTTTATAAATCTTTTGCTATTCAAATCGTAATCGGCATAAATATTTTTAGGTCTCTTTGTTGTGCAATCAAATCTTGTCCATGCTCTGTAAAACTCATAACTTTTTGCAAACTTCATAATCGCATTATCCAGACTAATTCTTAAACTTGAAAGTAATAATTGTGGCAAATTATTATCTCTTGCAACATATCTAAAATTTCTACTCAATGTGTTTATGTTCAATCTTGTTCCATTGTCTTTCAAACAAATAAAGTTACTGTTGTTGGTATCATAATTTTCCTTTAACTCATTTAATTCGTGCTTTTCTTTTTCTTCTAAAAGTAAGGTTTTAATTGATGGCAACAGTGGCAACGTTCTTTTAAATTCTTCCAGTTTTGTCATCTGCCAACTGTAATAAAATTTGGAATTTCTTATTGCTGAAATTGGATAAATTGTTATAGTATCATTTTCAAAATCTATATCTTTCCATTCCAAATTTAACAGCTCAGGTCTTGATAATTGATAAGCCATAATCAGTTTAAAATAGCATTCAAACTTGTTTCCTTGTATTGCTTTTATAAATTGTTTTGTTTGTTTATCGTTAAAGGTTTCTTCTACATTGCCAAAACGATTTGTTATATATGTGTTCATTATTTTCTCCTCAAAAAATAAATTTGTTTTTTTAATCTCCTTTAATTAACTCATTTTATTTTTGAGAAAGAACGACTAACTGTCTTTACTTCTTTCTGCTTAACTCCTTTCCCGAAGTGTTGGGTATCCCAACAGCTTCCAGAAGGACGAGAAAGTTAATCAATTTGCGGTGTTTCTCTAAAAGCCCTTTATTTTAGGGCGAATTAGGGAACACAAATGCAAATTGTTTCTCGCTTATCCTGTTTTCTTTAATATTTACTTCAAATAATCATTTTTACATCTCAAAACTGCTATCAGACTGCAGGGCTAAGTTTTGGTATCTTAATTCTTCAAGCTTATCCATATGGTCTTGAAATGCTTTGATTGTTTCGTATGCAAACTTATCTGTAAGATAAAAGCACTCTTTAATCTCGCCCCAAAGTTTGTTTTTTTGAGCAATTTTTTCTCGCCTGTGTTTTGCATTTAATCTCAATCTTTCGGTGTCAGATTTTTTGATTTGCAGTGCATAGTCAATTACAATGTTTCCAAGCCTACGATAGATGTCTTGCATATATTTCTTTTCAAGAGTGAAAGGTTTTTTGCATTTATTTCTTTTGCAATAACCTTCAAACATCTCATCTTTATATCTCACAAGATTGATAAAATCTTCTTTTGCATCTTTCGCTGGATTGGATTGACCTATTAAATAATCCGTTAAACAATCTATCTCTGGTTTTAGAAATTGCATATTTGAACTTGCATAAGACAAACTTCCTTTCATCGGAAAGTTATTTGCAAGCGCTAAAAGTTTTCTATTTATTATCTTCCCAGATTTGTCGTTTAATTGGTCTTTTATGTGGTCTTGTAATTGTTTCCGAGCAAGTATCTCTCGTGCCTTAAAATCGGTCACAGCGAGCTCAATTTGGGCTTTAAATTTGTTTATCGCAGTTAGAGATAGTTTGCCCATAGAAAATTGTTTTCCTTTTTTATTTGGTCTAATTCTCTGAGGCTCTTTTTCAAAGAACGAAATGTGAATATGCCTGTTATCAGTGTTCTCGTGAAGCCCTGCAAACCACTCAATATTGTTTGGGTTTAGTCCAGCACTTTTAAGAAATCTCGGGAACTCGTTTTTCATTAAGTTGTATGCTTGCTCATAACAATCGCACCATTTCTTTCCAAAGCCTTCTGTGAAAGTTATTAGGCAATCCCATATAACTGAATTTGTTGTTCTCAAATGTTCTCTCAAAACTTTTCTATCCTCGCTGTTCAACACTCCATTTCCATTAAAGACGCCACGGGATTTTTCTCTGCTTCCCATATATTCAACATAGTCAAGTTTTTTCATTTCATCAATTCCTGTCATAACATAATTGAGATAGTCTTTGGCTTTGTTGGAAGAATAATATTCTCGCTTTACTTTGTATTTTTCATCACCAAAATCTTTGCGATAAAAGTTCACAAAGAAATTTACATTATCTACTTTCTTACTCATTTTGTTCTTCCATTATTCTTAATCTTTCAAGTTCAAGATTAAAAAGTCCGTTTTGTAAATTGTTTAGACCTTCTTTGTTGCAATCGCTGTAATAGACTATGTTAGAAATATAATTTAATATTTTTTGCACAAGGTTATTGTCTATTTTTTGATTGATATAATTTATCTCAATATTTCCATTGATGTTGAATAACTTGTCTTTAATCTCTTTCAAAATCTCTTTAATTTCATCTAAGTTTAATCTGTTGTCTACTTCATTATCTCCAAGCAGTTTTTCAGCACCTGAAATTGTGCAATAGCGAATAAAATCTGAAATTTTATCAAACCCAGATTTATTCCTTTCAAAACACTTGTCTAAAATATTCTTGTCTTCCTGATTGTAAATTCGCAGTGTGAATTGGTCTTTTAATTGTTTTTTGTTTAGTTTTGGCATAAATGCTCCTCATCATAAATTTTCCTCTCCTTTCTACAATTTAAATGTTTCTTTGCACCTCCTATTTTATATATTTCTCTCTTTTCTATTAAAGGGGCAATATAGTTTTTGATTGCACAAAAAAAGAACAGCCAAAGTTAAGGTTGTTCTTCAAATGTTTATACCCTTCTAATATAATCTTCGGAAGAAAATTGTAAACAATTTTATTGCTTTGCAATTCATTGACAAGTCAATGCTTCCTCGATTGAATATGAGTCGACCATCTGAAAATGCCACATAAAGTGTCGCTTTCATCTGATCTCCCTATATATAAGGACAATTTTTTAGTAAAAATTAAGGCAAAATTGAATATTTGGTAAAAGTTTTTTTTATTTTAGGCTTTTTTCTTTGATTTCTTCAATAAAATCATCAACCATTTTGAGTATTTGTATCACATTGCCTTTAAATGTCTTCAATTTTTCAAAGTGGGCTTCAATGCCCAAGTCCGCAAAAGCCTTGTTCATATCTTCTATGTATTTATCATCAAGATTAGAGTAGTCAATTTGCTTTTGCAACTTTTCTTTAATATTTCTGTCTGCACCTGTGTTAATAGTTCTTTTTATTGCTTGTTGAACTTCTTTGATAAAATCTTGAACTTGATTGATGTTTATCTTAAAGGTTCCATTTGCTCGGATTTCTTCAATATAGTTTCTAAAATCAATTTTGTTTTCCCACAACATCGTTTTATATTGCTTTGTCTTTTTAAACTCATAGTCATTACAGAGCATAACTCTGTATTTTTCAAGCAAAATATCAATTCTTTGGCTTATTGCACTTTCAGAAATGTTATACTTGTCTGCAATATCTTTTTGTTTTTCATTATGCATATATGCAAGCAAAAGTTCTCTGTCCATGCCATTAAAACGATAAATAGTCCGATACATAACTTTTGAATTCATTTGCTCATCTCGCTGGTTACGCCTATCATCTTTTTCATGTGTGTGCTTAGCAAGATAGCCATCTAATTTGTTATTATTTCCATCGCCCTGAATTCTAGAAAATTTCACTTCATTTCTACGATAGTTTCGTTCTTTGTTTTCAATACTATCCAGTGTTGTATCTTTCTTCGCATTTGGGTCCTTTTTCTTTGCCTCTTTGTATTCTTTATCCCTAGTCTCTTTATATTTTACCCAAAACTCTTTAACTTCCTTTTTCTCTTCAGGTGTCATTCTTATTACTCCTTGAAAACATTATATCATATTAATAATCCAAAAAAACGAAATTGACAACAATTGCAATAAAAAATGCCCAAATCTGCTAACTCACAGCACTGTTAAAAACCACCGACTTTGTTAAAAATTAAAGACAGCTTGTTAAGTTATTGTGAAAATATATAAACTATGATATAATTCAAATAAGCTTTGGGAGGGTGTTATGAAAAATATTAAGAAAGTATTTTTAGCGGTATGTTTAGTTATATTTAGTTCGGTGTTTTTTGTTGCTTGTAATAATACGCCACCTTCAACAGAAATCTCAGACACTATTACTGTTAAACTTTATATCGATGGTGATGAGTATACTACAATGGAGACATCTTCTGATGATGATTTTCTAATTTCTCCTAACACTCCTATTTGGAATGATACATCGGATATGAAGTATTTTGACGGGTGGTATATAGATAATAGTTTTAACATTCCATACAAAGAGGGACAGAAATTTAAACAAAATGCTGTATTGTATGGCAGATGGATAGGTGTGTATTTTGAAAGCTTTACATATACAGTTAATGAAAATAAGGCTACTATTACAGGATATTCGAGGACAACAGATACAATAATTGTTGTGCCTAGCCATATTAATTCCTTTCCAATAACACAAATTGGCTCTGATGCCTTTAAAAATCATACAATGTTAAATAAAGTTATTTTTGATGCTGAAACAGTTGAAAAAATTGGCAATAATGCGTTTAGTGGTTGTAATTCGCTTGAGGAAATTAAATTACCAACATCCGTAAAGGAAATTGGCGATGCGGCTTTTCAAAATTGTTCACTTTTGAAAAGTGTTGTCATGTCGGAGACCACTGAAAAAATTGGTGTTTCTGCATTTGACGGTTGCGTTAGTTTAACAAGCATAACCATTCCATCAAGTGTAACAAGTATGGGAAATAATGCATTTAGCGGTTGCTCTAATTTAAATAAGATAAACATTAATAGCCTAGAAGCATGGTGTAATATAAATTTTGCTGGTTCGACTTCAAACCCTTTATATTATGCTAAAAATTTATATTTAGACAATGTATTAATCACAGAATTATCAATTCCAAATACCGTTTCTCAAATTAAAAAACATACATTCTACAACTGCACCAGTCTAACCAGCATAACCTTTCCTAATAGTGTAACAAGTATAGACTTTTCTGCATTTGCTGGTTGTTCTAGTTTAAATAAGCTAAACATTACAAGCTTAGAAGCGTGGTATAATACTAGTTTCGCTAACTCTACTTCAAACCCTTTATATTATGCAAAAAACTTATATTTAGACAATGTATTGGTCACAGAATTATCAATTCCAAATACTGTTACTTCAATTAAAAACTATACGTTCTATAACTGCAGCAGTTTAACGAGCATCACAATCCCAGAAGGTGTTAAAGATATTGGCTCTTCTGCTTTCAATGGCTGCACAAAACTTGAAATGATTAACTTTAATGCAACAAACATGAGTAATTTGTCATATGCAAACAATGTTTTCTCTTATGCAGGTACATCTAGCACAGGTATAATTCTGAATATTGGAGCAAATGTGACAAAAATGCCAGCATATTTGTTCAACCCATATGAATCATCATATGCACCAAAAATTATAACCATCAATTTTAATGCAACAAACATGAATAATCTTGCAGATCAAAACAATGTTTTCTCTTATGTAGGCATAAATGGCACAGGTATAACTGTTAACATTGGAGCAAATGTGACAAAAATTCCAGCATATTTGTTCAACCCACATAGCTCCCCATCAGTTGCAGTAAAAATCATAGAAGTCAATTTTGCAGAGAACAGTATTTGTGAAAGCGTCGGCTCTTCTGCTTTTGAGAATTGTATTAGTTTAACAAGCATCACTTTCCCTGACAGTGTGACAATTATAGGCTCTTCTGCTTTTTATGGTTGCAGTAATCTAACCAATATTAATATAGAAAGAGAAGACACAACAATAGGACTTTATGCATTCCATTACACAGCATGGTTCAATGCCCAATCTAACGGAGTGATATATGTAGGAAAAGCCCTTTATATATACAAAGGGTCAATGGAAAGTAATACAACTATTATTATTAGAGATGATACCCACACTATAACGAGTATTGCATTTTCAAGACTTATCGGGAGCTTAACCGGCTTAACAAATATAATTATTCCTAAAAGTGTAACAATTATCGGTAGTTCTGCATTCGATAATTGCTCAAACTTGACCAATATTTATTATTTGGGCTCGACAGAGGATTGGCAATCAATAACAATAGATGCAAATAACTCCAATTTAATAAGCGCAACAAAATATTACTACATTGAGAATGAAGAAGATGTGCCTGATGATGGTGGAAATTATTGGCATTATGATGAAGATGGCATTACTCCTATAATTTGGTCAATATAATCTAAAAGTTTTACTCTATATAAACATATTCCTTTCAACACAAGACTAAATTTACTTTAATTGCATATTTTAAATTAATTGTTTTATTAGATAAAAGAGCACCTCTTTAAATAGGTGTTCTTTTTTACAACAATTTAATTTTTAATAATTAATAATGAGAACTTTTAAGTTTATTATCAACTTATTCACTTAATATTATCATTGTCCAAGTTAACTTTTGAAATAATATCATACAACTCATTTTCATACTCATTTTGATGACCGCAAGCAGGGAAAGAAAGATTAAATGCGTTAATGTCCTTTTTATATATTCCGTTACAAATGTTGTCAAATACAATTTTTTTCATGTCACTTTTTTTAACAACAATTATATATTCGGGTTTTAGTTTTTCAATGTTTTCTTTTAATTTAGGTAGTCCTTTTTTAATAAGCCGTTTTCGTTCAGATGTTGTTTTATTATCAACTGGCTCATCACAAACATCGTATAACCAGCACCCAAGCGACTCAAAATTTTTAAGTGAAAAATTTACATTTGCTTTTTCAAAGGCATTTTTAGTATGATGATAAAGTCTTGAATTTTCATTGTAAAAAAAAGTATTGCCAACAGGTCTGCTTTCTCCAACAAAAAGCACTTTTATTTTTAGTGGCTTGTATTTCTCTCTTTTTCCCTCATATTCATCCAATGTTTTATTTAATTTATCCATTACTTTTCTCCTTTTCTGAACTAACAAGCTTTTCTTGTAAGTTGAAATTGTTTTAATTTATTCATGAATCACTCATCATCCTTATTTATTATCCGTTGCAAGTTGTTTAATTGCTTTGTCAAAGTCTGAAACTATTTTTTGTGTTTTGTTAAATATTAAGTATTCTTGCTCGGCTTTTTGTTTTGCGTCTATTGCTGAAATTTTGCCGTGGTCTTTTAGGATGTTATATTTTCTAAATGCTAAAAATTCGTTAACGCTTGCTTCAAACTCTTCCATTGTAAAAGTGTTTTCTCTTTCAATTAAGTCTTCTATATAGTCAAAGTAACCTGAAACAGCTCGCTCTAATTGTTTGATTTTGTTTTCTGGCAGATAATTTTTTGCTATTGAAACATCAGATTTCAATACTCTACCATCCGGGGAGTTTTTCCAGGTAGTAAGCCCCATATTTTCTTTTTTACTGTCGGCACTTGAATAAATAATTTCAGCGGCAGTTTGATTGGTTATTGCATAATGAAACTTGTTTTGAATTGTTGTGTAGAAATTTTGTGTTGTGTCTGAGTTTTTATCATAATCAATACTGCATTCTGCAAAGATATCTGTTATTTGTTGCCAAATTCTTCTTTCACTTGCACGAATTGAACGAACACGCTCTAAAAGTTCTTTAAAATAGTCTTTTCCTAAAAGATTTGTGCCTTGTTTTAATCTTTCATCATCAATTACAAAGCCCTTAATCATAAACTCTTTTAGTGTTTTTGTTGCCCAAATTCTAAACTGAGTTGCTTTCTTTGAATTAACTCTGTAACCAACGGCTATGATAGCATCCAAGTTATAAAACTTCGTTTCTTGAGTTTGGGTTTTATCTTCAATTGCACCGTGTTTAGTGGTTGTTTCCAAAATGGAAATAACCACTTTTTCATTCAACTCACCAGATTCAAAAATATTTTTTAAATGTTTACTAATTGCAGGAACCTGCACATTAAACAACTCTGATATTGCTTTTTGCGTTAACCAAAAATTTTCATCTTTAAAAACAACATCAACTTTTATGTCGCCTTCATCTGAAGTGTATAAGACAATTTTATTACTATTCATCATTTTTCTCCTTCTTTTTGAACTAGTCGGAAATCCCGACGAGTTTGATCTTGTAACAATTCACCATCTTTGTAATAGCCGCTTAGCCATTCGTTATTTGCTCTCCTTAAATTGAATATTGTTTTTCACACAAAATTCATGGAAGGCTTTTTGAGTGGCATAGTTAGGTTGGGATTTGCTATTTTCAAGTCTGTTATAGGCGGTGAATGATATGCCCAATTCTTTTGCCATTGAAACTTGACTCATAAACTTTTCCTTTCGTGCAATTTTTAATTTCTCTCCAAATGTCATCGCCTTAACTCCTTCGCATTTCTGATATGTAGTTATTATAAACTTTGTGTTCAAAAAAAGCAAGCCCTTTCTACTTGCTTAAAAATTTTATATTAAGTATTTTGATATATGTTTTAGATTGTTATAGAATGCTGTTAAAGAGACCTTAAGAATAGTATAACAAAGCAAAAAAAGGACAAATTTTGTAAGATTTATTTTTTTCAAAATATGTCCCCTTAAATCAACGTTTACACGATCTTTTTATAATTTTGTCAAATAGTATTTTCTATTTGTGTCACTAATTCTGAATAATCAACTCTTTTGAACTTATGTTTATTATAGAAATGCAGTGTTTTTCTTATTTTTGATAAATCTGCAATACCCAAATATTTTTGAGTCCTATCCAACATTAATGAATTTATATAAATCGTATCTTTTAAATTTAATTTATGTACTTTATATATAAAATCATCATTTTCCATAAATGTTTTTTCTTTTAAAGTTTTTTCTTTATACCTTGCTTTGTTTTCTTCAAAAATTTGCATATCATCTATCATTGTAACTTTAAATTCATTTTTTGATACAATATTATGAGAATAAAGTTTATAAAAAGGGTTAATCAATGCAATTATCCTATTTTTTGATATGGGAAAAACCATAAAATTTTCATGGAAATATGATTGTCTAAACAATAAATTTATTAAGATGTTTTTATGTTCATCATTATTTATAGTTTTTTTAATGAGATTATCCAAATAAAATACTTTTTTTATATTGTAAGGCTGTAGTTCATTCCAACCTATCTCATTCTCAGATGCCATTCCAATATCAGTTAAAACAAAATCTTCACAAGTATCAGTATTGTCCCAAAATGCTAAGTATGATACATTAAAAACATTTATCCAATATAGGGCTTCATAGGTTTTCATTTCATTCTTTGATAATTGAGTAGCATTATCGCAATCTATAAAAAGTTTTAGATTTCTTTCCCACCTTTGCTCAATGCTTTCATTTTCAATTATTTTTTCTTCAAAATTATAAACCTCTGGTTGAGTTTCTTTATAAAGTTTGCCGAGTTTAATTTCTTCTTCAATACTTTGTTTAGAAGTTCTGACCCTATACATTTGAAGTAGAAGAAATTTTTTAATAGTCCATATATTTCTTCTTTTCAAACTAATACTGTCATTTTTTAAGATATTATTATTCAAAATATTGGCAAACTGATTTTCAATTTTGTTAAATAACTTTTCCAATTCCTCACTATAAAAATTTTGGTAAGAAAAGACTTGATGCTGGTCTTTATTTAATTCTAATACTTTTGACTCTATATTATAAAGGTTTATTTTGTTATTATACCTTCTTATAATTAGTTGGGGAACATAATGATTATTTACATATTCCATATGAATCCTCCTAATTAAATTATATAGTAGCCTTTTAACAATTGAAAATAAAAAGAATTAAATCGATTGTTTAACGTTCCCAATAAAATTATTGATTAGTAAAATAATTTGTTTTTCAAATTCGATTATTTTATCTTTATTGCTTTCGTTCCAGCCACCCATATCTTTTGTGTAGTGTGCCATCATTTGAAGTTTAAGGCTTTGTTCACTAAATCTAATTTGCCATTGATCATATTTTGCAATCGGGTTAAGATTTCCAAAAGACGAGTTTTGGCTTGCTACAATAATGCACAAGTTCCCAAATGAGTGTAATAATTCATCTGCCATTTTTTTATAGCCAAGTGTTTTATCTGGATGTTGAGGATACCAGTGTTCTATTGAACGCCTATATGTAAACGTAAACTTGTCAAATGGAATACTCCCAAATGTTTTTGATAATACGTTTCGGTTTTTCCACAACACATAATCAACAAAGTTAAATGTGTATACTGGCACGCCATTGTTGTATCTCATTTTTTGATTATCGATTTTTCCGCCAGTTCCAATACGTGTTTCGTCCAGTGCAAAATCAACAGCCATTGTTTGCAAAAACTTTCTTAGCGTTTCGCCAAAAGAATATTCATTGAGTTTGGTAGCATTATCAAACAAAAATGATAAAGTAGAAAAAAGCCATTTTGTATCTTTGTAAGATGTAAAGGTTGTGGCAAACATACTTTGCAATAAAATTACTTCGTTATTTATTTCCTCACTAGTAAATGAGTTTTTGTCAAAGCGTGTTTGAACATATAGATGTCCTCGTCTTTTATCGTTGCTATCAACACGATATGACTTATGCAAAAACCATTGGTCAGTAGATAGTCTTTGAGTTGTTTCGAGTGAACGGCGAATAATAAAATTATCAAAAATAAATTTGGCTTTTAGTAGATTTTCACCAAACCTCAATATCCAGTCACAATTTTTATTTGAAACATTAAAATCTTTCAACAGTTTCTTGTCATCAAAGTGTGTTTTTTCAACAGTTGTATTTTCAGTTATATATAAAACATAAAATAAAAAGGTATTGAAATTGATTATGCAACGATAATTGTCATTCTCGTCAACCTTGCTATTTTCGTCCTCTGCCCGAACAGAAACCCTCTCGTTTTTCAAATAGTTTAGCAGGTTCTTTTTGTTCTCATTATTGACAGCAATCTTGTTATATATGTCAGTAAGGGCATATCCATATTTATAAGAACACTTGCCCGGCGAATAATCGTCATAAGTGCAATTAAAAACAGTTTCTCTTTCGTTGTCTTGGTCAGCATTCTTTTTTTTCTTTGTGAAAAATCTGATACACGGCGTTTCGAACACGGAGCAGGTATCCCATATCTTTGCAAATTTTTGTACTGTTTCCATTGGCGTATTTTCGTCAACAAGTTTTTGCATTAATTCTGCTTTTATAATCTCATGATATTCTAATTGTTCACCACGAGAATTAAATCGTTCAAAGTATAAATTGACATCAGTCTTTGACGGTATTTCGTTAATAAAAATATAGGTATTATTAAGCAAAAAACTCGCCAAATGAATAATGTCATTGTTATTATTCTCTCTAATAATTGAAAGGCAATCATTATAACCACGAGATAAATCAACATCGTCATCTTTGGTAAGTTGTTTATTATCCAATAGGTTTTGCAATGTCTTATTTGATTTTGCTCTTGCCGTGAAATGTAAGTTTATATCATTGATATAGTTTTTACTTAGGTTGTTTTGTATAGCCAATAATAACAATATTATTGCTGTGAGTCTTTGCTGTCCGTCAATAATAGAATAGGTGCTAGCCTTTTTGCAAATAACTAGCGTGCCGATATAATATTTGTTTTTACCGTCCTTAATATTGTCTAATATATCAATAGTTAGTTGTGAAATTTCCTCATAGGTCCAAGAGAAATTTCTTTGATAAAGAGGAATGCTAAATTTTTCATTATTTAACAATTCTTGCATTGATAATGGCTTATTTATTTCCATAGTTAGCACCCCTTACATTTGTAAGTTTTTTAACAATAACTCTCAACTCGTTATTATCCAATTTTGACCTCTCATCGTCTTTTCTGTTCTTAATGCTCAACATTGATTCCAACTCGTCAGCGGTATAATTTTCTAATATTTCCATATCAATCTTTGATATAAAATCTCTTGGAGAGGTAGAAGTTGAAAGTAATTGAAACATTTTTTGATAACCTTTCTTACGTTGGAACTCGCCACCAGCAGCATAATTTGCAATTGATGAATCGTAAAGCATGCGTGCTATAATTCTTGGATAAAATGCCCATACAAAAAACATTTCCTCAACTTCTTTTAATTCAGCACAATCTTTGCCAAACCTATCAATAAAAGAGCAAAATAAATTGTTATATAAATTTATGTTACGAATGTATTTATGCTCTGGATATTTATTTGAATAATTATTTTCTATATTATCTTTGTATAACTGATAAGAATATTCAATGTATTTAAAAAACATTTGCCCGTCTATGATTGGCATATTTAATGAAATTGGAAATTCGATTTTGTTTTTATTCAAAGCTTTATATAAGTCCAAATATGGATATTCAGTATTTAACGAAACTCCCTTAAAATCGTCAATAAACTTTTCACTAAAGCGCAATTCACTGCCGTATTGTTTTTTATTAAGCCCAGTATGACCATTGACCCACTTCCTAATGCGATAGAGATGTTTGTCAAACAATTCTTTCAGTGGAAAATTTGTATCACTAACAAAACTTTCCCAGTTTGAAACCATAGTTTCATTTTGCTTACTTTCGTCTATTGCTCGCAAATGATATGCTTTTAACAAATCATGTGGCTCTAACGCCTTACCACGATTGTTTTGCGAATCAAATAATTGGAAAGCAACCGACAACATTTCAACTGGAATTATTATCACGGACATCTTGCATTTGTTGAAAAAATAATCAACAATTTGATTTTTATAATTTTCGTCTTTTATCAGATTGAAAAGTGATTGCCATTCTTCATAATTATTTTTTGCATTTTGGCATGATATCTCTACAAAATCATTAGATAGCAAATTACTTACACCAACAGGCAAATTGTCTGCTTTGATAAGGTTATATAATAACGCCAGCGAAAGAAGTCGTTGTTGCCCGTCCACAATATCAAAATTGTTAGCATCTTTGTTGTGTAAAATAATTGAGCCAATTCTATATTCGTCAAAATTATCATCAATGGCTTTTCTTATATCATAAAACAAATCACGAATATTTTTACGACCCCATTTATAAGGTCGTTGATAATTTGGTATTTTCAAATTTGCAATAGAAAAGACCTCCGCAACGGATTTAATTTCTACACAAATTTCATTTTTGTTGGCAATGCTCATTATCATATCAACATTATAGCAATTTTGGATTTAAAAGTAAAATTAAACCGTATTTTATATTTAATTTTTCGTTTGTCTTTTTGAGTTTTAATTTCACAAAACCTTCATCTGCATTTTTAAGTTGTCTGATGGCTTGTCACGAATTTCTGCATGAAAAATGCAAGATTTTTGCAAAAGGGTTGTTTTGTGTTTTTTATATCTATAAAATGTTGTATAATGATTTTTAATGAAGACAGGTTGCTGAAACCCTTTATTTATGGGCAGTTTAGTCACTTTTTTATATGGTATTATATGATAAGAAAGTACTAGAAAACGGCTTAAAATGACAAGTTTTGGCGGCTTCTTCGGAACTTAGATTTCGGGTTCGAGCCCTGACGGACGCACCACTAATAATATTAAAAACCTTATTACTTATACTTCAAATTTTATTTATACCATTAAACAAAATACAGATAGCCATAAAGATATTTGTTTTAGTTGAGGAGGTGTTTATGAATTTGAAAGTTAAGTTCTATCCTTTGGAGAAAGCCACAAGTGGAGTATGTGGGTAAATAAGTAAGTTGATGTTATTGGGTTTTGTGGCAGATGGTTCAATTCCATCGTACTCCACTATAAAGACTACCAATTACGGTCGTCTTTTTTCTAAGATAATTTTAAGATTTTAGACCGATGATATAAATTTTGAGATTTAAAGACATCAAAAAACACCCGTTTTGAAACGAGTGTTAATATTATACTTAATAATATTTATATATAAATTTATGTTTCATCTTTCGCTTGTTTAACTATTTAGTTCAACGGTTAAAATAGACAAACATTATTATTTTAACTATTCTGGGTTCATATCATACAAAATCATATTTCAATTACTTAGTTTTCAGAAAATCTCTTAATTGTAAATACGCATCATCTGACCAAAATTTCCATCTTTCATCATCATTGTATTCTGCAAGCGTTTTATTTTGCCCCTTTGGTATAAATATCCTGTCAAAACTCCAACCAAAATTTCCCCTTTTCTCGTCTGATATAGAGCCGACAGTGTTTGAAATAAACGAAACTGGATTTTTGTTGGGTTCGCAATAAGAAATTATTTCTACAAACCTTGCTGTCCTTATATTTTTATTTTCCATTAGTTTGAGAATACCATCTTCTGTAATAGTATTTTCGATGTAAGAGGTGTAAGGGCCGGGAAAGCCTTTCAATGCATCAATTATGAGACCACTATCATTTTTTATTACTGGTATTTGCAATTCATTTGCAGCATACTGGGCAGAGTACTGAGAGACCTTTTCAATTTCATCATCCTGAATTTCAGGGCAATAAATTTTCTTTTGAATAACATTAATGCCTAAGGGGCTTAAAATTTTCTGCGCCATTTCAATTTTAAATTTGTTTCCTGTGACATATACTACATCCATAACTATATCTCCTTTGTTTTACTGTATTACATTTATTAAATAGTGTCAAATAATTTATTTAATAATTACCAAATAAACATGCCATCAAAATTCTTTATTTCTCCTTCATCAATAATTCTATCATTGTATTCGAGTGACACAATTTTATTTAAAAACATACTCAGTTTCTTTACCTTGCTAACACTTATATTTTCAGAAAGAGGCAGAAAAATCAATCTTTCGTACAAATTATTGCCATTATTCATACTTAAGACAGGTTTACAAGCGTTGTCATTAAAAACAGTATAATCACTTAAAATGGAGTAATGCATTTTTCCGATAGGGAATCCTGAATTGTAACAATTTGACAATAAATTTTTTACAATTTGGCTATCATTTACCAAAACAGGTAGATACAAAGGAAAGCAGTCAGAATCAAAAGGCATTAACTCAAATTGATGGCTATTTAAGTATTTTTTATATAAACTACATAACAATAATTTTCGATTACGGTTTTTTTCTAAGTAATTCAATCTGTTCTTCAGAATGCTAAAAATTGGAGGAAATGCACGATAATTGAAACCATATGGAGCATATTGGAATTTGTCTTGAATTATACTAACTAAACTACCGTTACTAATCGTGGAACTAAGCCCCGAATTTTTTACAAATTCACCCTCATGAGTAATAATCCTGGCGCGTTTTTCGTGCTCACTATTTTTAAATAGACACATACCGCCTTCGCCTAAGGATAATGATTTTGAATCATTAAAACTGAAACAGGATATATCGCCAAAACTGCCAGCTAACCTGTTGTTATGTATAACACCAACACCCTGTGCAACATCTTCAATTAAAGCGATATTCTTCTTTTTACATAATTCATAAACTTCTTGAATATTTTGTTTTAGTCCCCTTAAATGAACGAAAACAATCGCTTTTGTTTTTTCACTGATCAATTCAGTAATTTGGTGTATATTTGCATTATAGGAATTTGGCATGCAATCATACAGCTGGTATTTTACATTTGCACTTATTGCAGCCATAGCCGTCGCAGGATGAGTATAGTTGGGTATCAAAACATGCTCATTTTTTTTAATATTTAAAACTTTGTATGCGATTAGTAATGCAACTGTGCAATTGGGAGTTGCCAAA
>CALNBM010000091.1 GCA_937874195.1 uncultured Clostridia bacterium
GTGCGCCTGAGGTTCATATTATGCCTGAAAACCAAACTGTTAAAACGGAGCGTATAAACTTGTTTAGTGCACTGTACGATAAGAAGCAAATAACGTCCACAATGCTTGCACAAGAAATACTAGACACTTGCTCCACTAAAGAAGTAAAAGAATTAGCGGACTATATAGAGCAACAACGGGCTGCTGCGGAACAACAAGCACAGGCACAAATGCAACAACAATTAATACCAATTAAAGGAGATAACGCGGTATGAAAGTAAAAGACCAAATAATTAGATGGCGGGATGAAGTGAAAATCTTAACCGAGCAAATTAACAATTACAGTGTGGATGTAAAAGAATTAAAAGATAGAGTGAATGCACTTGCAAAAATTACAGAAAGCATGACCGATACAATGCTAATGCTTATAAGAAACCAGATGGGAGACTAGTTATGAATACATGGTTTAAAGTAGTGTACAATATTCTGGTTGTAGGGCTATATGTTGCTGCAATAATCACACTTGTTAAAATGGTAATAAACGGAGGAGTAATATGAAAAATATAACATTAAAAATAATAAACTTTGCTTTAACGCTGATTATGGTTGCCAGCGTTCTTTACGCAATATTCAATATGACTATGGCTTTTTTGCCAGCCGAAGTGCAGGCGGAAGTGTATGGATGGTTGCACATGTCGCAAGAGTATATAGCAACCTTTTCCATTTCATCCACAATTAATGCGGTTGTGTTAGTGGGCGTAAAGATGGCACAAACACAAACGCGAGTTAATTTAATTGGCAAACTTGCTAAGGCAGAGCAAACCATTAATAATGGTGTTGTTATAAACGATAAAGTGGTTCAAGGCTTTAATGCGGTTGCTACTAATATAGCAGTGTTGCAAAAACTTAACAATGCACTACTTAGCGTGCAAAAAGTAACAGCAGAAAGAAACATAGCAAGTAGCGATAAGTTGGTAACTATGGAAGAAAAAGAAGCGTATAAAAATGCTATTGCAGAAATAGAGCAAGCACAAAAAGAACTCGCTGAAATAAATAATATCTATAAAGTTTATGAAAAAACAGAAGTTAAAGAAGTGATTGTGGAAAAACCAGCGCAAGACAAACTAAGCGGGAGAGTGTAACATGAACTTAAAGTTAAAAAACGGACTTATTAAGGTGTTTGCGTATTTACTGGCAACTACTGGAACTGCTGTTATTGCAGTTTTTCAATACTTTTCAGAAAAGAACCAAGCACCAGTTGCCGTTAAGATTGCAGTGCCCTTTCTGCTTGCATTACTAATATTCTTTTTAGTGTATTACAAGTTTATTAAAGAGAAAATAAAACGAAAGTTAATTGCTGTTGAAACAGCACGGGAAATGGGCAACAAGGGCAGAACAAACAGCATAGTTGCTAACTTGCTAGAAACAATAGGAATAATAATACCACTTGCTTTAATAGGTGGAATTTTTGTAATAGGTGGCAAGTATTTAGTAACAACAGGAATAGTGCTGTTCGAAATACTAGGCATGTACGCAATTATAATCATTGGTAATATTTTGTGCGATTTTAACCGCAAGCAAGAGTTAAGGAAGCAAGAAGCGGAGCAGGCGGAAAAACTGGCGGAAAAACTTGTGGATAAACTTAAAGTGCCAGACAGGTACGAGTAAGGAGTAAAATATGAAAGAAAGATTATTAAACAATTTAGGTTTTGTTATTTTAGTAATTGTCATATTTTTGTACTTTATATTATCCTATGTCGGTGTTGATAAATTAGAAATTGACTTGTTAAAAATTGTTGTTGATGGCGGTTTATTATTTATAGGCTCAACCATTGCAAACTCTGCATTGCTTAAACAGGGCTTATTAAGCGGAAAAAACAATGATAAATATAAGGACACTATAACAGCACATATTAAACAAAAGCAAGCAATATTTCCTAAATTAAATAAGTTGCAACATTGGCTAGATGATGATTATGCAAGCTTACTTAAAATAGGTAGAACAGTTTATGTGAACAGTGCTGGTTATGACTATGAGCAAGTGTTTAGTGATGGCGGAAAAGTTGTTGATGGGTTTAAAGTTGTTAAGCCAGACAAGAAAGAATACAAAGGGTTTAAGCGCTTATTTGCCTGGTTCTTAAGGTTTTTTAGATGGCTTTTTGGCGATGATTGGAAAGTTTACAGAGAACGAAAAAGATATATTAGAAAAGCAAAGCGATATAAGATAACAAGACTAACGGTTTCTAACTTAACTAACATTGATGATAATGCTGACCCTAATAAATTTACTTCGAGCGAGCATGCTTATGTTGTTAAAAACACCACGCTATCAACCACAATGAGAGTATTGTTAGGTGTTCTCTTTCCGTCTGTAACTTATGTTTTTTACGGCTTTAATTTATCCGCTTTTCTGTTTAATTTAATGATGGTTGTTATTATTGTATTAACCTCACTATCTGCTTTTTATGGTGCCTATATGTTTATTATAGGAACTGCAAGAAATGGAGTTATAATGAAGATTAACAAACTAGAAGAGTTTGACAACTCGGTGGATATTGGCAAAGTTGCCGAAAAAACAAACAACGAATTAAAGGAGAATGATTATGAGTTGGGGGTACCGACAAAGATTTCCGCACCTGCCCAAAGCGACCCTTTGGAAGAGATACACAGAGAGCACTAGCCTTTTAAAAAGAACAATTTATGTGGCAACAAAAGATATTGGATACGAGGTGCATGGCTTTCCACAAAAATTAGTGGCTGTGCAGTTAAAGAATGGTGTCGTACCAAATGCAGTGGAGCAGTGCGAGTACATACCAATTACAAATCCAATAAAAGCATTACGCCTAATCGGGCGTTTTTTTATGTTTAATGAAGAAATAAACGAATTAGAAGAACACGACATTGTAGACGAAGGCATTGAGGTACTGCATGTAAGCACGGACGATATAATGCGTGTTAATAAAAACATTTATGTGAGAAAGTTTCCGTTTGACTGTGTGCCAATTGGTGCAAAAGAGGGAAGTAACAATCAAGCATCGGGGCTTATAATACCAGCAACAGGCATGGGGTTAAGAACTTACATTTTTACCACAGAAGACCCTAGTCACTCACCAATAGTAGATGATGGAATAATGTACCGCAACGAGTTTTACACAATTAAGCAAACAATGTGGCGGTATTACTACACGCCAAAAGAACAAAGGTATTTAGACTTTGCCATAGACAAAGCAAAAAAAGAGGAGTAAACTAATGTTAAAAACAACTTCGATAACTAAAATATTAGAAGAAAAATTGAAAAGTATTGGTGTTGAAAAAGACCAAGATTATTCTTTTAAACTATACACGGAAACTGGCAAGGTAAATAATGGCGGTCTTTGCATTAAGGGCAGTGTAAGGCGTGTGAATGCGTCCCACCCAGCCACTGCTGGCATTAAAGAGAATATGTACACATATATGCTTGATTTAATAGTGCCTACATGGTCGGGCGAAAACCAACATGTTGTATTCGTTAATGATGTGCTTGATACCCTTATAAGCGATTTAAACGGCACATACGCCGACATTGATGAGGGCAGGGCAAAGATATTAATAGATGGCGGAGTAGTGCAAAGTGGCATCGAGAAGAAAGGCATTATAGGCGACGCTGTTATTTTGTCCGTAAATGTTAATGTCGAATGGCAACCTCATGTAAAGGAAAGCACGGAAGAGTTAAAAGAAAATGAGATAGAAATATTGCTAATAAAAAGAACACCGTATCACAACCGCACAATTGACATGAACGAAGAAGATGACGTGGTGTTTAGGCATACCAGCACTATTATTGGCTGGCAACACGATGAAGTGTCGGCAGTGCTTAAAATGAAACTACCAGCAATCTTTGACGCGGAGTATAACTACGTGCAAGTAACTGAATACAACGGACGAGTTACACGCTGGTTTGTTATGCAACGTGATTTTGTAGAGCCAAGTGTTTATGTGCACCAGTTAAAAAGAGATGTGATAAGGGAAAACTTTGACGACATTGTTTATAACTCTCAAGCATTAATTAAAACTGGTTACGTGCAAGAAACAGACAAGGCTATTTACAATAAAGAGGG
This sequence comes from uncultured Clostridia bacterium, assembly GCA_937874195.1. Taxonomy (GTDB): domain Bacteria; phylum Bacillota; class Clostridia; order Christensenellales; family UBA1242; genus UBA11490. Next base: position 4,077 of record CALNBM010000091.1, read on the forward strand.
TGGCAACTTTGATAAGATATTGATTAATAGAGATATAATTACTGCACCGAAATGGATGGCGTGTTATTTGACGCTGGATACAGATGAAGCGATTGGTAAAATATCTGCGTTAGTAAAGAGCGAAGAAGAACCGATTGAAATAAACAGTGAAAAAGTTCCTGAGAAACTTCGTGTTCATGAAGACTATAATTTAATGTTTGGAATTGTATCCACAGCAATTCACAACCAACCTCCACCGCCAGTAATAGCCTATTGGGACGCTTCTAGCAATAGGAGTGTAACCTTTTCAAATGAGACAATGAAATCATTGTCTGTGATATTTAGTTATTTTAAATTTACAAACATACCTCATGAAGTTAGAAGCAATGCTGATGCTGTTGCAAGGTCATTAGCAAGCCATGAAAAAATTATAAACTTTTTTCAAAATAAAGAAGAGACAAAAGAAATATTAATAAATGGAGACAAAAATTTATATATAGGTAAAAGTTATTATGTGAAAACTTCGGATGGAAAAACATGGCGGACAACGATTGAAAACTCTTCAAAAAAAGAAGATAATGATGTTTTTTCGGAACTAGAAGATGAAATAAAGAATAGCACAGTTTGGGGAGAAGATTATGTGATAGGTGGATGGTCAGGAAATAATCCGTCATCAAGAATTAATCTTGATTATAAAGAATACACCCTTAATACTCAAGAAGTTTTTCAGGCAGAAGAACAAATAAACTGTACAATTTTAGAACTTGCCACAAACTACTGTAAAGGCGAGACAGGGTGGAATATAATTGTAGGTGATTATAACAACGACAACGTTAAAGCAATAATGGCTTCCTTGGCAAAAAAAGCATCTGAACAGTGTATTGACTTACAAATTGTTCCTGTTGATTTTGAAGTTGATATATTGTTAGATAATAACGTTATGAAAATTACAAAAAATACTAATACAGAAAACGAACAAGAAGTCGGAGAGTTATATATTTTAACAGAAAACTATTACACAAAGACAATAACTGTGCCAATAAACACTTCTATGCCGCTAAAAAGAGATATATTGTTTAATAGCACAAAATTAGTGTGTCCTAATAATAGTGGAGAGATTGAGTATAATGCAAGACACTTAACTGCTGGTAACAGTTATAATATTAAAATCAACATATCTCTTAAACCATTCATGCCTTATTACAGCATGACACCTATTGCAGATGGAACAGGACTTTATGAAAAAGGCGAAGTTATACCATTAAGACTAGTTTTCGGTGGCGACTTTTCAGAAACAATAATCAATAATAAATACATAGATTATATGCAAAACAACAAGTATTCACAAGAAATTTTTAACAAGCAACTATCTGCAAATGAGTTTGTAAATGAACAGTTTAACAAGCAAGCAGACTACCAAAAAAATCAAATGAAAGCACAGCAAACTGCTAATTGGTTAGGTATGGGGGCAAATGTTGCATTAGGTGTTGCTACTGGTGGTTTAGGATTAGCACTTGCAGGAAGTGCAGCGATAAGTGGTGGACAATCTGCGTTTTCAAATGCACAACAAAATAAAATGCTAGAATTTAACAAACAACAAACAAATGAAAGTTTTGCATACAATCAAAATTTGCAAACTGACTTATATAATCTTAATATAGCAACAATAAAAGCACAGCCGAACACTGTGCGTAAAGTTTCAAGTGGTAACTATGACCATGTGTATTGTGCTTTTATAGAGCAGTATGTCGGAAATTATGAGCAAGTGGCAAAATATATGGAAATGTTGAAGTATTTGGGCTATACAGTTAATCGTGTTGATAACCTAATTAATTATATAAATGACGAATATAGAGTAACTGCACAACTGATAACAACTCCTGTTAATGACACTCACATCGTAAATGAAATAAACAAAGAACTGTCTACTCCTTTATTGTTGGTTGCAAAAGTTTTATAATAATTAAGTATTAAAAGTTACTGTGGCTAGTCTTTTATAATATACTGTGATTATATCAACTCCATGTGTTATTTTTTCAAAATCAACATTATATACTAACCAACCATCCTTAGTTTTTTCTTTAACATTTTCATTGTATGAATTTAGATAAATTATTATTTCTTCCAAAAAAACCTTACTGTCAGAAATGTCTGAAATTGCAAAAGAAAAATCAAAATCATTATCTTTTGAATACTCAACAATCTGATAAGATTTTGTTTCTTTATTTTTCCCCAAATTACCAGCCACCACAGTAACACCAATTGACAGCCACAGCAACAGCACTAGTAGTGCCACAC
>CALNBM010000092.1 GCA_937874195.1 uncultured Clostridia bacterium
GGTAGGACGAACAGGTAAAATAACGCCGATTGCTAATTCCACTGGTTGAATTTCAGCAATCGGCGTTATTTTACCTGTTCGTCCTACCTGCCAGACAATATTTTCTAGTTTTGAAGTTACTTCTTCCGCTTTAAATTTATATGCTTTTGCCCATTTAGGAAATTTATTTGTACTGCCTATTTTTTCTCGCAAATTTAAGTCATCCACTTTAAAAACCAAGCCATCAATTAATATATCGAGTTTTGTGCGTGCCTCATCAACTATTTCTATTTCACTTATTAAATTCTCAGTGTTGCTACTACAAACAAAATAATCAAAAATAGAAAAACCATTATCTATTAAAAAATTTCTTACTTGTTCTTGGGTTTTTAAAAAATCATCTTCAATATCTAAAATATCATATAAGAATAAATCTAAATTTCGTTCTTTTGTGATATTAGTGTTAAGGTTTCTAATTGCACCCGCTGCTGCATTGCGTTCATTTTTTAAAGCTTCTATGGCAGTTTCATTCAAGGATTTAAGCACACTTTTTCGCATAAGCGCTTCGCCTGTTACCACTAATCTGCCTTTGTATTTAATGGATTTTGGAAGACTATGAATAGTTTTAATTTGCGCAGTTACATCTTCACCTATCGTTCCATTGCCTCGTGTTGCACCTAACACTAATTTCCCATTATCGTAGGTTACAGCAATTCGTAATCCGTCATATTTATATTCCAGCGTAAACTTATCCGCACCCGCCTTTTTCATATCTGCAAACCATTTGTTTAATGTGTTTACATCACTGCATTTATCAAGACTATAAAGTTTTTTTATATGCTCCACCTTTTTAAAAGAAGTTTTAATTTCTCCACCAACTTTTTGCGTAGGCGAATCTTTTAATACCGTGCCAGTTTCTTTTTCTAGCAACACGAGTTCATCATAAAGAGCATCCCATTCGCTATCAGAAATTATGGGGTTATCTAAGGTATAGTAATATTCGCTATACATATTAATTTCTTTAACTAACTCTTCCATTCTTTTTAATTTATCCATATACTAATAAACAAAAATGAAAATTTTTGTTTAACCCCCCTTTCTATTTTTCTTTAAACCTATATTGCTATATTTATAAAGTAAGATAATTGCTTGTAAACTATTCATTGTACGATTCTTTTAAAAATGTATCTTATTATTTTTTTAATAACTTTTAATGGCGCAAACGATAATGCTATTCTATTTATTTATAATACTTCTGCTTATTGTTATAATATTTAGTATTAGTTTCTTTATATAAAGTTATTAATTGTGACGAACCCACTTACTATCTTAGATTTTTGTTTCTGCTAACTTTCCCTTAAAAAAGATATTGCTATGTAATATTTGCTTATCAGTATTATAAAATTTTTATTATTATTTTTTTAATAACTTTAATGGCGCAAACGATAATGCTAATTTTTTAACGCCGAATCCATCAAATTGAACAGTTACGAAGGTTATTTCGCCAACATTTTCCCTTGCTTTAATTATGCCCTCGCCAAATGTTGGGTGAGAAACTGCTACCCCTATATTAAATTTCTCAAATAATTTTTCATTATCATTTTTATTTATAATTTTATTATCTTTAAAGTCGTTCATCTTATAATTACTCACTCTAGGAGTGGTTTCCTTTTTAATTTTATTATTAAAAGAAGGATTATTTTTACTGCTATATTTGTTTTTCTCACCATAATTATTTTTATTACCAAAATTAATTTCGGGGCTGGTACAAGTATCGAGTCCGCTTTCTTTTACAAATCTGCTTTCCACAGTTAGGTTTTTATTACCATATAAAAATCTTGATGCTGCACGAGTTAAGTAAACCTTTTTTCGAGCACGCGTTATCGCAACATAAGCCAATCTTCGTTCTTCTTCAATATCTTCAATTTCCATTTTTCGAGCCAACGGAAAACAGTTTTCTTCAAGTCCAATAATAAAAACATAATCAAATTCTAAGCCTTTACTAGCATGAACAGTGGATACACTCACAGAATTTTCTTCGTCATCCTCATTCACACTAGTTTGAAGAGTTACGCTTTCTAAATATTCTGCTATTCCGCCACCCGTCAATTTTTCAAAACTTTCCGCAGATAATATTAATTGCTCAAGGTTTCGTCGCCTATCTTCGTCTTCATCGGTGTCGTTATTATACATGTCATTTATGCCACTTGATTTCAAAAGTTCTTTAATAAAATCACTTAGTGGCAGATTATCTTTTTTCTCCATTAATTCGTTTAGTAAGTTTGAAAAAGGTTGAATCTTACAAATAACACTTTTTGATAAGTTAAGATTTTCAATGTCCTTAATAAGATTAAAAATGCTAACTTTTTGTTTTTTTGCTTGTTCCACAAGACTAAGTGCCGTAACTTCACCTATTCCCCGCTTAGGCACATTTAATATCCTAAGCAAACTGGTACTATCACGATTATTTATAATCACATTTAAATATGCTATAACATTTTTTATTTCTAATCTTTCAAAGAATTTAAAAATACCGCTGACTTTATAACTAATGTTATAATTTAGCAACTTTTCTTCTACCAATCGACTAAGTGAACTAATTCGCATTAGCACGCCTATTTCCCGTCGTGACACACCATTATTAATTAAACCAATAATTGTTTTTGCCACATACTCTGCTTCGTCATTTTCATCGTATGCTTTATAACAAGTTATTTTTTCACCTACTTCATTGTTAGTGAACAGTGTTTTATCAATTCGTTCTTTATTATTCTTAATTAGTTTGTTTGCAGTTGCAATAATTGTTTTTGTGCTTCTATAATTTTGCTCTAACTTATATACCTTACATTGAAAATCTATAACGAAATTTTTTATGTTTTCAATGTTTGCACCCCGCCAGCAATAAATACACTGGTCTTCATCACCCACCACAAAAATATTTTTATTTTTGCCGGATGCGAGCATTTTAACAATTTGATATTGCACTATATTAGTGTCTTGAAATTCATCAACATGAATATATTTAAATTTCTCTTGATAATATTTTAGTGTTTCTGGGCAATTTCTAAAAAGTTGCAAAGTTTTTAAAAGCAAGTCATCAAAATCAAGTGCGTTATTTTCCTTTAAAGTTTCTTCATACATTTGACTAGCACGAATAATTTCATTTTTATATGGTTCATACTGCAATTCTTGGGTATGAGAGTTCAATTCTTCGCCTTTATTTTTCGCGTTAGCCATGTGCCAAGTTAATTTTGATTTAAACTCATTATTGCTAATATCCATGCGTTTAATTATGTTTTTAATAATTCTATCTTTATCATTTTCATCGTAAATAGTAAAGTATTTAGTGTAGTTTTCAGACTTAGAAATGTTATCACGAAGAATACGAACGCACATTGCATGAAATGTACTTATCCAAATTCCATTTGCATTATCGAGCATACTATTTATACGCTGTTTCATTTCGTTAGTTGCTTTATTTGTGAAAGTTATTGCAAGTATGTTTTCCGGATATGCTAACTTTTTTTCGATAATGTAGCAAATACGATGAGTAAGTAAGCGTGTTTTTCCACTGCCTGCGCCTGCGGTTACTAATATCGCTCCTTCCGTGTCTTTTACAATTTTTTCTTGCATCTCATTTAATTTAGAAATAGAAAACACAAACTTTCTCCTTTATTAGTGTTATAATATCATATTATAATCAAAAATGAAAATTGAAAATTGTGTTTGCAATTTAAATATATTAAGTGTAAAAAAAATATTAAAAGAATTGGTTAATAAAAAAAATTCACGCCCATATAACGGTGCACGCTTGTGGAAGCCTATATGCATTTTTATCCTATTTCATAAATAACACGATACAAAAGGTTATAATCAAATATATAAACTAAGCTTCTAACTTTCGTGTTAAACAATATCCCTGCTTTTTTAAAAAAACAAGAAATGTTTAAGTAATTTTCTTTTAATCTATAACTTTATTTGCTGTTATCTAGATTTTATTTATGCATAGTATTAAAAATAAAGTAATTTTTTGTATAATTAAATAACTTCACTTAGCATATTATTTTCATAAAGTTCTTTCACTTTAATATATCTATCGGAAAGGGTAAGCATATAGAACTGTCTTTCTCGCTCAGTCAATTTGTTATAATATGCATGGTCGGTTAACATTCCAAGCGGATTTATCACATTACCACTAACAATTATATCCACAACTTTTTTAATAAAATCTTGATTTTCATGATTAGATATACTAACATACTCAATTTTCGCAGTAATCTTCTTCATTGCCTTTGCATTTTCTAAAAAATATGTGCTTACTTTTCGGGAAAGAAATGAGTTTCTCTTGTTTTCTGTTTCATAATTCTTTTCAATAAGTCTTTTTTTCGCCAAACTTGCTAAAATTTTTAATTGATTTTTGTTCGCCATGTTTTTCCCCTTTCATTTTTCATTAATATTAGTTTAGCAAATTAAAATTTGCTTACAAAATATTAAGTGGCATACTTGCTTGCATAATTTGTCGATAACCAACTATTTAAAAATAATTATATATTCTTATGACAATATTTGCTTTAGTTATTTATATTACTTTTTTGAAAGTAAAAATGGTAAAAAACTTCCTAAGATTTTTTATCTTAATTAACTAGGATGTCCACTATATAAAATGAAATATTTATTTTACTGTCAAAACTTTTTTAATAACAAAAATGGATTATACTTATGCATATTGTTTAGATTTTCTTAAATTGAAAAAAGTTGATTTAATATTTCCACCATAAAAGTCGGTTTTACTCTCCTTTGTTTTGTAAGGTCGTTTTTTCTCCTTTGTTTTGTAAGGTGGTTTTTTTCCTTCTTTATTTTATTTAGTGTCAAAAATTCTTTTTATAATAAAAGCTGAAAATTCTTTGCTGTTCAAATCAATAAGTTCTTACCGCTTCTCACATGGATAGCGTGTGGTTTGCTTTGCAAAAAAAAATTCCCAATGATATTTGGGAATTAAATTAATTAAATGGGTTTAAAAAAAATTATTTATTTTTTCTAGCGCGCTTAATTGCAGCTTTTTGTTTTTTCTTTTTCATAACACTTGGTTTTTCAAAAGCTTCATGCTTTCTAATATCGCCAATAATGCCATCTTTTTGGCATTTGCGTTTAAAACGCTTTAACGCACTTTCAACATTTTCGTTTTCTCCAACTTTTACTGTTGACAACTTTAATCACCCACTTTTTTAAAGATTTCGCTTACAATTATATAATCATTATATTAAATTGTCAAGTGAATAGTATAAAAACAATCTAAAAAAAATTGTTTTATACTTTTATGATTTTTATTTTCATCTATTTATAGTATCGTAATTATTAAAATTATTTTTTCAAATAGTATGCAGAAACTTACAACAATTAATGGAAATACAATCTTACAAAATTTATTTTTCGAAACTAATTGTTTTTACTTAATTGTTTTTTTTAATTGTTGTATGTATAATTGAGCGCATTTTTGTTCGCCTGCTTTTATACTTTTTTCTTCCGCCTCTTGTACTATTTTTCCATTTATAAAAACTCCTACTTTGAAATTCATATCATGAGGCTTTCCCCATTTGTTTAAAACACGATATTCAATCTTTTGACTTTTTGCCTGCATTTTTTCTTGTAGCACAGTTTTATAATCTGTAAGAAGTTCACGCCTCTTTTCCACATTTTCGCGGTTTTCTATAACAAATCTATAAACAAATTTTTTTGCGCTTTCTATTCCGCCGTCTAGATAAATTGCCGCAGTTAAACTTTCAACAATGTCGGCTAAAACACTGCTTGGTAAGACATTCACTAAGCTTTTACCGATTAGCACTTCATTTATTATGTCTAAATTATCCATAACTTTTTTAAGCGACCTTGCATTCACTAAATTTGCTCTAAGTTTGGTTAGTTCCCCTTCAGTTAGTTTAAAATTTAAAAATAAAAATTCACTCACAAAAAAACCCAATAAAGCATCACCTAAAAATTCATAAACCTCATACGACTGCACATTATTTTCATAAGCATAAGAAGAATGCGTTAAAGCAATTTTTAGATGACTTTTATCTTTAAACATATAGTCAATAATATTTTCAATTTTTTTATAATTCATTTTAAACTTTTAAGGTTTTTTGACCTTGCATTTTTAAGAAATTTTTTTTAATTAGTTAGATTTTTTTTTATTTCTTGAAATTTTTTTAATAATTCAATAACGAATATAGCGATAATATTTTTTAAAAACTATCTTAACCTTTTGCAATTAGTAATAGATTGGCTTGATTTTTGGAGATATAATCAATAAGATTATTATTTAAACGATTTTTTTAACCCTTTTCAATTTCCTGAGATATTTTTTCAATTAGTTTAGATTGGTGCATATCTAGCACTTGTTCAATGCTTGCACAAATATTTTTTGCTGTGCTATTACCATGTGATTTTAACACTATTTTTTTGCATCCAATTAGCACCGCCCCACCACTTTCTTCATAATTCATTTTCTTTTTCAATGCTTTAAAAGCACCTTTCATAAACACAGCGCCAACTTTTCTAATATTCTTTTTTTTAATTTCGCCCTTAATCATTTTTAGAATATTGACAACAGCTCCTTCTGTACCTTTTAAAAGAACATTTCCATTAAAGCCATCTGCAACAACTACCTCGTAATTTCCGCTAAGAAGTTCTCTAGCTTCCATATTTCCAACAAAATTAATGCGTGGTTGTTTAGATAATAATTCGTAAGTTTCTTTTGATAATTCGTTACCTTTATATTCTTCAACTCCCACATTTAGAAGTGCCACCCGCGGACTTTTAACACCATATACAGTTGATAAATAAGCACTGCCCATAATTGCAAAATGCAATAAGTTAATAGGTTTTGCATCCATATTAGCGCCACAATCAATAATTGCAACATGTTTATTATTCACTGTTGGGAGTATTGGACAAAGCGCTGGCCTAGAAATTCCAGTTAACCTGCCAATCTTCAAAAAGCCTGCTGTTAGCACCGCACCCGTTGAACCTGCGCCAACAAAACCTATCGCCTCATCATTGGTTCTAAGTTCATCGAAAGCCCGAACTAAAGAACTGTTAGGTTTTGCTTTAAAAGCAACAGTTGGAATTTCATTATTCTCTATTACCTCTTTTGCATCAATAATTTCAACTCTATCAAAAGGATATTCACTTTCTGCTAAAATTTCTTTAATTTTATCTTCATCGCCTGCAAATATAATTTTTATATCTTTAAATTTTTGAAGCGCAAGCACCCCACCTTTCACAATTTCATGCGGTGCATTATCTCCGCCAAATGCATCTAATACAATCTTCACCATTATGTAGATTTCTCCTAATAAAAAAACTATACATATTTTTTTGTTTAAAGTCAAATGTATATCTTAAAAAATACTTTTGATAAAGTTTTGTTTTAACTTATATCCTAAGAAAAATAAGAATATAATAATGTTTAGTTTGAATATTCCATTATGATTTAATAAATATCCACCAGCTAAGCTTGACTATCTGGGGGGTTAATGACAAAAAACAAGAGCTTACTTTAAAAGCTCTTGTTTATCTAATTTATAGAAATTAAGCGATTTTTGTTTTGCGTTTATTATTTTCAATAAATGCAATTTCATCTTCTTTTCTAGTTTGTGGCATTTCACTTTCAAGTTCCATAATATTATTATCTTCAAGTAAACGAATATTTCTTATGCTTTCTTCATTATTTGAGATTGCTGATAGACCATCTTCACCATATCTTTCAATCGCTTCACTGGATGAAATTATTTCTATTTTAGGGAATTCTATTTCAATATTTTCGTTTAAAGTCGACCAATTAAAACTTTGTAGACCTTGTGGTTGATCTTTACCCGGCTTTGGATTGATATTACTGCTTGTTAACATCCATCCAAACTCAAAAGTGCCAAATTCTTCTCTTACATCTTCAAAGTTTACTCCATTAGTTGTTTGCGCCCACATATCAAAAACAAATTCTATTTTTGATTCAGCCCCCATCGTTAATGGTCTGTAAAATAATAAATCTGAAATGTTTTGTTGATACTGCGGTGCATAATCAGTTGAATCAAATTCTACATCCACTGATTCGCCACTATTAATTCTAACTTGATCAATGCTCATTTCAAAACCAGATGAGAATAAACTTTTAAAGTTATAACTAATATCGATTGATTGATTTGCAAGTATTACTGCTCTCTCGGCATTATTTCTCAATGCTTCTGCATTTTCAGCAGTTTGGGTCGTTTGTGTTACACTTAAAATTTCATCATTCAACATATACACACCACCAGGAGAAGGCGTAAATGTAGACATTTCTGGTGGTGGTTCTGATGCATCATAACGAACCGAACCAGTTATGTCGTTATACTTACAAGTTATAAAATCATATACATACTCTTCCCCATTGCTAAGGTTAATAGTCAAGGTATGTGTTGACACAAAATCTATTTGAATATCGGCATTAAATGTGGCAACACCCACTTGTGTCCTGTTTGTTATAACTTCGAGTGGATATACATGGGAAGTATATATATTTGAACCAGGAGACATAACAGGAATAGTAGTAGTAGTAGTAGTAATAGTACCATCTTCTGGATCTACTTCTTCTACTACTGTTGTTATATATTCACCAGTCGGCACTAGTGGAATTGTTAAACCTGTTTGTACCAAACCCAATTCATTATTAGATGTATAAGAATAACTATCAAAAGCGCAAATTTGTTGATTTAGACCTACAACACTTGAAACACCCATATTAATAGGGGTAGAATGCGCTTGTAATGTATAAGTTGAAGTAATATCTGGACCATTAAAATCATATAGTCCTTTGCTTGGAAGAAGTACTTGCCCAGATGCATCAATAATTTCAACCGTTTCTTTCAGGTGATTGCTAAGTAGTGAAGTAATAATCATTTCACTATTCATTAAGTCGACAATCCAACCATAATATCCAAATTCGATATCGTTTCCATATATCTTTCCAATATAATTAAATCCCGAACCCCCTGCGTAATCCTGACCAGTTGTAACTTCATAAGAACAAAAAGGATTTAAGGCTGCGTTTAAAAAGTAATCTCCCTCACCACTGCCAAGTGCTGGGCTAGCAACTTTATAAAGGAGTGGATCTTCTGGTATGTAATATATATTCAAACCTTTATTTAACACATATTGTGTGCCGTATAATATTTCAAGTAAATCATCTGGGTCGTCCTCCTCACCGAAATAATACTGATGATGCACTTGATCTAGTGAATAAGTTCCACTTAGATAGCCATCATTCATATCTGTAAATAGTGTTGAAGAACTATCAACATTAGAAGATATTTGAATTGTAACATTTTTTATAATTGTTTCCGAAAAAATATCACAAATTGCTTGAAATCCAGAAGCGTGTCCCATTAAACCACCAACAAAGCGAGAACCCACTATGGATGAATCTTTTGCTGTTCCCACTTCATCTTGCGAATAACCTCTTACTATAGCTGATTCAATATTGTATACACAAGTTCGCCCTATCAATCCGCCAACATAGTCTCCACCTTTAATTTTCCCGTTTTTCTTAAATCTAACTTCTAAATCGCCAAAAGTTGTAAACTCAAAGGTAGTTTCCACATGTCCTGCAATACCACCTACATAATTACCGCTTCCGGATATCAATTTAATGTTTAACGATTTTCCGGAAAGGTCTCCATCAAGAATATATCCAACAACTCCACCAACATAAGAAATTCCAGTTATCTCTTCCCCCATGTTTATAGCATCATAAATATTTGATTCTATTGCTTGTCCCACAATACCACCGACATAATTGCCAGTGCCAGTTATTGTTGCATTGTTTAAGCCACCATTTATTGCTGTTCCGTTTTCTACTGCTCCAGCTATTCCACCAACATAACTGGCGCCCGATATTTTTGAATTATTCGATACTAGGGAAATACCACTATTAGCAAAAGAATTTAACCCGTTTGCATATCCAACTATTCCACCCACAAAACTACCAGTTGCTGCCACATTTGAATCTGGGTCAGTTACAAAGCCCATTAAACTTCCATATCCTCCCGTACCAAATAAAACGCCTTGCATTGCACCCACAATTCCACCAACGAAATTTCTTGCTGTTATATTAACTGAAGAAGTTTGATTATCACCTGTTCCAAAACCTGATAACGCACCCTTTACAAAACCAGCAACACCACCAACATAATCATTTCCAATTATATTGATATTTTCAATTTGTGCATCTATGTTAGCATATCCACGCATATAGCCAAAATTACCGCCTACCCAGTTACCGCCTTGAATATTAGCAAATTCATCTAAATTGTCGGAAGGAAGTATTCCATCAAGGTTGCTTAAAGTACCTAAAATAGCATCACTAACACCAGGGAATAAGTTAGAAGCAGCCCACTTACCGCCACTTAATAATGGAACACTATCATTTTCATTATTACTGCTTGTAAAAACTCCATTCATAAAGCCAACAAGTCCACCAACATAATCTTTTCCCACGACTCCATATTGATTGCCGGATAACATCACCGAAAATTTACCATTAACTTGAGCTGGTACAAAATTATTACTACTTATTAAATCACCAAAAGTCCCCTCGAATTGACCTGTTATACGCCCTGCTATACCACCAACATAGTTTGCATTTGCATTATTCCCTATAACGCTAACATTTACAATTGAGATTTCTGTTTCAATTCCACCTGAAGAAGTATCTAAGATATCACCTTGTAAATCACCAATAACCCCACCTAAAAAACCATTACCTGTGATTGGATTTGTATGACTTCCTAATATAATAATTCTACCAGATAAATCTCCAATCATTTTACCTACTAGCCCGCCAACATACTGTGTACCTTTTATTGAAGTTGAATTAAATATAAGCACCGTTCCTACTTCAGCCTCAACATTACTTACTGCATAACCTATTCCACCACCAACATGGGATGCACCTGTAATAGTTGAACCGTTAGCAATAAGTGAAACCTTAACCGAATTTGATTCTTCATCTCCAATTAATGCAGCTCCTGCATATCCACCAACAAAACTTCCTCTGCTTGTTATTTCTGAGTTTTGTAGTTTCATTAAATTAGTTATAGAATAATTAGCTTTAATATAACCTGCAATTCCACCCGCAAACGCTGCCACTGTTCCTGAAGAAATATCGGGATATAATGAATTACCGTTTTTAAAGAAAGCATCTACATCATAGTTTGTTAGTGCGGTTGCATTTGCGGTTACTTTACTGTCATATAACTCAACTAAATCCACTAATGCAAAAGGTAAAATGTTAGATAAACCACCAATTTCATTTGTTAAAGAACCAGCAATACCACCAACAGCATATCCGCCATTTATTGTGAAATTTCGAAGAGTCATTTTTTCAACGAAGTTTGCCG
>CALNBM010000093.1 GCA_937874195.1 uncultured Clostridia bacterium
GATATATTCTGCAAAAACATTCTCAGCTTTTTTTAAAATCGGACTAAAAAAAGAACATACATCACCGTGCAAATATGCTTTGATTACTTTTTGTCTTTCAAAAAATGTTGTTTTAAAATTATTAAAATAGTGTTTCATCGTTATTATCCAAATGTTTATGTTCTGTCGTATGCTGACTCGCTTTGCTTTTTGAGTGATTTGAGATAGCAGAAATAATTAACTTACAGTTATTTAAAATGTTTTCACGTCCATCTAGAAACAGTATTTTTGTGCCTGGAGATCTTTCTGAAAATTGTAATATCTCTTCTTCCATGTTTTTTTTGAAGCTTTCTAATTGTTTTTTTTCTAAATCACTAAATATAATAGCATCCCTTTTTTCTTTTCGAGAGATATTAACATCAAGAGGTACAGAAACATATACAATACAGTCTATTTTTTTATTATTAAACAAAAGCATTTCTCGGAAAGGGTTAAAAAAATCATTATATGTATTTGGATATTCTCTGCGGACCAACTCTTTTTGATAAGCTAGTATTGAAAAAACGTCTCTATCGTAGAGGGTTATGTGTTTGTTATTTCTATTTTTTTCTTGCATATAGAATCGGTTAATGGTAATAGAAAAAATTTATGGCAAACTATATTGTCCTTGTGCCCTAAGGTGGATAGAAAAAAGGTTATTATACGAAAAACAGAGTGTTTTTTGCTAATGAATTTGATGCGGTTATGGCAGGATATAGACCATGTGCTGTTTGCCAAAAAGATGCTCGGTTCTCGTAAAAATATTGCTTGATTTATTAGAACCCTAAAAAGCATTAATAAAAAGTATAGCCTTTGTTAAAAATATATTATTCATTTAACATTTTAGTTTATTTATATTTTTTTTTGCGATTTATTTAAGGAAGATCATGGAAATTTACACAATTGGTCATTCAACACATAGCGAAAAGAATTTTTTGGATATATTACAATCATTTAAAATTCAGGTTTTGGCTGATGTTAGGTCTTTGCCTGGTAGTAGATATTTGCCACATTTTAATCAAGAAAGTATGTCTGTGGCATTAAAAAGCATAGGAATTAACTATGTTCATATGCCTGGTTTAGGCGGCAGGCGAAGAAAGATATGTAACGATAACCTTCATCTGGTTGCGGGTTGGAAACATGTTGCTTTTCGCAACTACGCATTATATTCACTTACTTCAGAATTCGAAAAAGAACTTAATGAACTAATCTCAATTGCAAAAAAATTCAGAGTAGTTATCATGTGTGCCGAAAGCGTACCGTGGAAATGTCATAGATTATTAATATCTAATAGTTTAGTGGCAAAAGGCATAAAAGTATTGCATATTTTAAATAAAAATGACATTATAACTCATGCTCTCGGTAAATACGGTGCTAAAGCCGAAATATTAGAATGCAGAGTGATATATCCTGATTAATATCACACATATTCGCAAATTAAAATTAAACACTTTATCTTTATTAATTTAAAGATAAGATAATCAAAAAATAATTGCTATCCATAAGAAAAACATTTCCTCTTTTGGAAGAGAGTAAATAGTTCTCATTTGAGCTTTATGATTTTTTTTAGAAAAAGCTATGGTGTTTATTTGGCCATTATAATTTTTTTGCACTTCATCACACTTTGTAACGATTTAATATAATTTATTAGCAATTTTTTTCGCTTTATAATATTATTAAACTAACACTCATATTTAAAAGAATTTTTTTAAAATCTAATCATAAATAAAAATAATTATAAAATTTTTAAATTAAAGGAAGATATAAAAAATGGAAGAGAAAAACATAGGACAAATAAATTCTATAAAAATAATTAAAGAAAACGCAAAGATTAATTTAACTAGCAATAATAAACAAAAAATAGTTGAAACAAAACAAAACTATTCACATTATATGATAAAAGAAATATATGACACACCGGATAGTATTAGAGAGTTATTAAAACATTATAATAATAGCCAAAGCTTCTTTGATATATTACCAAAAGAAATACTTAAAAAAACTCAGGAAATTTGCTTTATCGCTTGTGGTACATCATATAACGCAGGACTTGTGGCAAAAGATTTAATAAATAAGATTGCCAAAGTTAGTGTGAGTGTGTTTACACCGATTAATTTTGTACTTACAAAACCAGAAATAAAAAAAGATACGCTCTACTTCTTTATTAGTCAAAGCGGTACAACAACAGATTCATTAATCGCTATGGAGTATGTGCTAAAACATACAGAAAATGTGGCAACTCTTACAAATGTTCAAAATAGCAAAATGGCTATTTTGAGCAATTTTAAATTTTATGCGTATGCGAATGAAGAAAAAGCAATTGCAAGCACAAAGGTTTATACAAATCAAGTTGCTTTCATGTACTTACTAGCGTGCACCACCGCAATAAGTAAGGAAAAAGCACAAGAAGACTTATACGGAACTTATGTATCAGAATTGCAAAACCTATTTGTAAGTAAAAAAGACATTGCCACACTGCACCAAACAGCAAATAAAATTGTTCAAAATATTAAGCAACCACATATAATCACAATACTTGGTCATAACAGTGGTTCTATAATAGGGAGTGAAGCAGTACTAAAATTTACCGAAACCACATATATCCCCACACTTCACTTCACGACATCAGAATATTTGCACGGACCGATTGCACTTGTGCATGAAAATGTTTGGCATTTTGTAATTATCAGCAACGCAGAGCAGTTAAATTATACCAATAAAGTTATTGATAAAATTTTAGCCAATAATGGCAATATTGTTGTTATGGCCAACGAAAATATAGTAAAAATCATAAACCCTGTAAAAAACAATAACTTATATTTATATAAGATACCTAATACAAATGAATTTTACGATTACATAAGTATGATTGTGGCTTTTCAATTAGTGGCATTTGAACTGTGCGTTGCGCTTGGCAATAATCCGGATTCGCCCAGGCACCTAACAAAAAGTGTTATTTGAAAAATAAATACTTATTTTTATTAAAAATTTATTATTGTATATCTATTAATACTAAATTAATAGAACTAAGAAAATAACTATAACAAGAAAGACATTTCCGTATAGATAGTTAGTTATTTAAACATTTATTGTTTTATATAATTTAAAAGCCAAAGCAAAAGAAATTAATTATTAAAAATAATTAATTTTAATAATTTAACGTTAACTCGCTAATACCTTTTATCTTATCGCTAAAGTGGCTCCATCCTTGAGCAGAACGGTAGGTGTTTACACTGCCATCTGGCACATAGATGCTAAATTGCGCATGAACATTTTGAAATGCACTGCTATCTATTAGAACAGGCACGTTAATAGAATTAATAATCAAAGTGGTTAATTTTATACTACTAACAAATAAATAATAATTTACTTTTTGCAATCCTTTGTGAAATGTGACTTTTTCTAATGTAGCGCAATTAGCAAACACAGCTTGGCCTAGTAAAACATTTGAGTTAAATTCAATCTCTTTTAACTGTGAACAAGAAACAAATGCATAGTCTCCAATTTCTTCAATACTGCTCGGAAAATTAAAATTTTCTATTTTAGTGCTCTCAAAGGCATGGGAACCAATTTTCTTTAAGTTTTTTGGAAGCGTAATATTTTTAAGATTAGTACCTATAAAAACATCATCTTCAATATACATTAAGTTACTAGATAATTCAACTTCTTGCAAATTGATTAATGTTGTAAACGCTAAAGGTGCAATTCCAACAATACCATCTTTTATTATAAGTGTAGTAAGATTGGAAGCATTTTTAAAGCCATATACCCAATTATTTATATAAACAAGTCCGTCTAATTGATTATTATACCATTTAGTTGCATTAAAAACATAAGAGCCAAAATCATTTATATTATCACTTAGTGTAATGTTTTCTAAGTTGGTGCAACCACTAAACGCCGAGCCACCCAATTTTGTAACTGAGTTTGGAATATGAACAGAAATAATACTTGTTTTATTTTGAAAAGCAAAAAACGCGATTTCCGTTATTCCGTTTGGAATAATAAGTGAGGTTGGTTGGTCGGTTGAGCCAAGTAATTTTTGATTTTCAATTTCTAAATTTTTTGAACCAACGCCACCAATGGAAATTGTTACATTGTTTTTGATATTATCCACATAATACACTTCTTCTATCGGTGTGATTATTTTATTATTTGCTTTAACAAAAAACAATGACTCATAAACTTGAACATCGTCATCTATTATATCAATGCGGAAAGAAAAAGTTTTACCATTTTTAATTTCCTTACTTTCATAGCCAGAAAAGATTATGCCAGGCGCCGAAGCGAAGGTAACATTGTATGTAATATTGGTTTGCCAAACATATAATCCCAGCAAAGAAGCTGCAATTATTAATACCGTAATAAGAACAGTAGTTATCGTTTTTTTAAGGTTTCTGTCTTTCTTTTTTTTCTTAACAGCAACTTTTTTGTTGGATGTTTTATAGTTTTTAATATTTTGTTTGCTAACTTTTTCCGCCTGTTTTTTAGGTGTTTTTGCATCACCGCTTGGTTTACCAACTTTTTCTGTTTGTTTAACAAATGTTGCTTGTGCCCCATTGCGACTTAAAACACTTGGCTCATTCGCCAACTTTACAGGAGTTGTTTTAGCAATTTTACTGTTTAACTTGCTTTCTTTCTCTGCCTGTTTTTTAAGCGGTTTGTTTGTATCTTGGGTGTTTGTCTTACTCACATTTTTGTGTTGATATTTTTGTTTATCCATAATACTATAATATTATTAAATTGCGATTAAATAGTCAATTAATTATTTATCATTTGAATAAAAATTGAACTAACTGGATTTATTTCCGTTATGCATAGTTTTTAATAACATTAAAATTAGTCATGCGTTTATTAAAGTGGCAGTTTTAGGGAGTATATAAACTAGTTGAAAGGCCTAGTGAAATAATAAAATATATGTTTTTTTGTTCCTATGTTAATCAAGGTATTTCAAACATAAAATAATTGCGCAAATAAATTATTGTGTATTTTGTTTTTACTAAAAAAAGATGGGGTTATAGGAAAAGTGAACCTGGTTAGGGAACATTTCATAACTCCATCTTTTTTTATTATAATTTAATTTAATTTTATTAATTTTGTTAAATGTTTTTTATTTAACAAATACGAATTACATTATTTTAATATCTTTATATTTGTGTCTTTTAGCCTATATATCCTGTTTCCCTTAATTTGGTTTATTGGTGATTGTTTTGAATAGCGGAAAACTGGAACCGCAGTTGCAACCACGCCGATAAACACACAAACAAGGAAAATAAAAACAAACAGTAACGGATTAAACACAATAATATGAAAAGGCATATTCATACTGTTTAACACAACTAAATTTATAATAACCGCCGTTATAACTGACAGTATGCTAGTAAGCAGTGTGCAAGCAATTATTATTATGCCAATAGTTGTTGAAAATATTGCCGCAATATCTCCACCGCTTGCACCGAGTGAGCGCAATACTCCAATATTCTTTTTATTATCAATAATTGTTAAAGTAATAAAGTTATAGAACAGTGCCATAGTTAACATGATAGACACTATGGTAAAAATTAAAACCGCCGTTTTGAAAATATATACTTTTTCAGAAAATTCAATGATTTCATTCGATGAAGCAGACATCAATGTTGCCTTATAGTTTTTATTCAAATTCTCAAACAATTCGGTTAATTCTGCCACATTTCTTCCGTCGACAGCTAGCACAACTCCACTAGGCGGAAATTCTATTTGTTTACAAACATCAGGAATAAAGTTTAAATCTGGAAACACAATTATCCGTTCAGAAGTATTAATAATTTGCGGAAAGGAATAAAACCTATCAAGATTACCACTTCTAAATCGATGTGACCCGCTTAATTCTTCAACTAATGAGCTGGATATTAAAATTGCATTATCTGCAAGAGATGTGATTAAAGAGTCATTAGTGTCTCTAAACTTATCAATCTCTGCCCTACTATTATTATATACTTGAAAAGCAGACCATTTATAAAATGTAACATCTGACAATATTAAATTGTCTTCATCTTCATCTATAATAACAGTATTTTTATTAGTTATAGTAGTATAAATTTCATGAAATTTAGGCGCAGCATGAATAACTTTATAAATGTTTTCTTCATTAAACTTATACTGTGCTGAATCTTTATCTAAGTTTTTATAACCAGATTCCACAATCGCAGCAATACTAACGGGTGTGTGAGAAACAATATCACTAAACTCATCAATGTTAAATATTTGCAGTTTATTATCAAAATAAAATATCTTTTCACCAATTAAACCAGCAAACTCTTCCTCTGTTACAAATGAATTATCTGATTTAACAATTTTAGATGCAAGATAATCGGTGATAACAACTCCTGTATCGAGTGAGGTTGGATATTGTCCGTGTAATATTTTTTGACCAAACACATTATATCCACCAACTGTATTATTATTTGTAGGTGCGGTCATTTCGATAATACTAGTAATATAATTATTTTTAACAAAATCAAGCCTTTGCATTACGCTTTCATCGGTTGTTTCGCTATATTCTAAATACATATTATACGGGTCATCAGTTTCAAAAATCAAAACTTCCGAACTACTCATTTCCACATTTTTAGCAAGTGCTTCAAATTTATTATACCCCGCTAACATATAAAGGACAGAACCAAATAAAAGAGAAAAAGATGTTAAAAGCACAAGCACGATAGTTCGCCATTTGCGCCTACCTGTAACATTTCTAGTTCCTATTCTTAATATATGATTAGTTGAGCATTCAATATAAGTTTGTTTTTTTGTAAAATTACTAAGTCCGGAATCTTGAATCTCTATTTTGTCTTCTTTTGAGCGTTTTATAATAATATCATTAATAATTCTGCCTTTGCTTAAAGTTATTGCCCTATCTACATACTTTTCAACAGGTGGGTCATAACTCACACAAACCACTAGCGTTTCTCTAGATATGTCTTTTAATATTGAAAAAACTCTTTCAGCACTTTCCAGATTAATTTGTCCTGTTGGCTCATCTACAAGTAGTATTTTAGGTGTTTTAACAAGTGCTCTTGCAATAGATACTCTTTGACGCTCTCCACCGCTTAACTGCGCAATATGTCGTTTTTCAAAACCTTCCAGCCCTACTTTTGAGAGCACATCATTAATTTGTTCGTCGCTTACATCCATGCCTGCAAAGTTACTACCTAGGCGAATGTTTTCCGCCACAGTGAAATCATATAGCAAATTAAAGTCTTGGAACACAAACGCAGTTTGGTTAGCACGCCAATCATCTAAAACATTTAAAGATAAATTTTTAAAACTAAGTCCTTCAACAATCATGTCGCCTTTGTCGTAACTATCAAGTGCGCCTAGAATGTTTAATAAAGTACTTTTTCCGCTACCGCTTTCGCCTTTTAGATACACGAAACCCGTTCGGGGCAAAGTGAATGAAATATCTTCTAGTGCGGTTACTATTTCACTTTTGCTATTAATATAATATTTGGTTAAGTTTTTTATTTCTATAAAAGCATCGTCTACTTTAACAGGTTTAAATTTAGGTACAGTGGAAGACTTAGCCTCTTTAAGCGGCTCTTTGGAAGATAAAGTTTTTGTAGCCTTTTTTGTTGCCAAAGCTTTTGGGGGCGTTAATATATTCTTTTTTGCTCCACTTAAAGTTGTTTTGCTTTTCGGCATGGTATTTTCCATTTATTTCTCTCCTTTAAGCACACATTATATATTAGCATCACATAATTTAAAATATGTTATCATATTTTGGTGACATTATCAAACGAATGATAATAGGTTTCTAATCTTTAATCATTTTTAATTCTTACAAATCTTATAAAGCATCAATTATTAATTTTCATGTATTTTATTTTTTTTTGATAAACTTTATTCTTTTAATAACTTGTATTAGTATTCATAAGTACAACATTTTTATCCGCACTCTAAATTGTATTGATTTTAATGAAATTTTAAATATTAATTATATTTTGTATTTTTTTATACTATTTAAACTTTGCAAAAATGTGATATGATGCATTTATTAAAACATGCTTATCATGAAATCTTCTTGCTACTAATTGCCCGGAACCTCACAATCTGGACATTTGCCACCTACTAATATTGCGCCACATACCCAACATGTATTTTGTGGTGGTGGATTACATATATCACAATTACTTGGATTAGTATAACCATGCCCGCAACAACCATAGTGATTATAGTCTCCGCAATTAGGACAAGGCTCAGCCTCCCACTGAGCATATAAGGTGGCAGTTGAACTGAGATCGGAAGAGCGTCGTGTAGGGAAAGAGTG
>CALNBM010000094.1 GCA_937874195.1 uncultured Clostridia bacterium
ATTTTTACCGCAATTTAAATCGTAATACCAATATGATAGTGTTTCGTCAACAGCTTTTTCGGCTTGTGAGTTTTCCAACGATATACCCAACAAGTCAATAATTGCCTCCACGCTTTCCCCATTGACACAAACATAGCTATCGTCTGCAAAAACCTTAAATGCTTCATACAACACATCAGCCTTTCTTTCCAACTCATTACAAAGTTTAATATTCTTTTTCAAACACTCCAAACTAATCATTTTTATAGTCACCGCCTTTAGATTTGTATTTCCATATTTTTTTGTGCAATATATAGATTATCGCACATTGAATTATAGGTTGTTTTTATCTTAGATATGGATATGTTTCCGCTGTTTGATAAGTGCGTAATCACAAGATTTTTAGGCTTGTTCGCAAACCTATTCAACCACGATTGAACATATTCTAGTGACAAATGTCTTAGGTATCCGCAGTTTTGCGAATTTCCACTTGATGTTTGTGTTGCAACCGTTTCCTCGTCATAATTATTTTCTATCATAAGCAAATCATACTTTTTATCTGCAAGTTGCGGTAATTGTGTACAGTCCGTTGCAAAATATATTGTTTTATTCTCTATTGTATTATATATTATAAAACTATAACTTGTTGTATCTTTATCGTGTGGCAGTTCTATAGGCAATACTTTCCAAACATTGTTTATTATAAGCATTTGTCCATTTGTAAAATTGCTGTGTGTGTATACACTTATGCCACATTTCTTTAGCTTATCCATAGCCAAACTGTGGTCTTTATGTTCGTGGGAAACCAAACAACTAATAGGTTTTTCAAAGTTTATGTGTGTAATAATCTTTTCATATTTTATTCCACAGTCTAATATAAGTTGATTATTCTCTTTGTCGGTAAATATCGCACAGTTTCCACTTGAGCCACTATCAATTATCTTTAATTTCATAAGCCTCCACTGTATTTATATCTATTTCATAAACCTTTTGCCATAATGTTTCACTTCCGTTTTCTATCGGTGTGCTGTCTTTTGCAATTATCAAATCTTTGTTGTCTTGATTGCTGTGTAAATAATATCCGACAACTTCAATAGCTTCTTCTCCGTTAGTTGCT
>CALNBM010000095.1 GCA_937874195.1 uncultured Clostridia bacterium
TATAAAACTTCATATTATAAATAGTATAATTATTTCCCGCAAACACCTGGACTCCGTTTACCCAATTAGCAGCGCCATGGGTTTTTGATGGAAATAATTATACTATTTATAATATGAAGTTTTATAGTGGATCACAATTCGGTTTATTTAGAGAGATATACGGCATAGTTAAGAATTTAAGAATGGGAAGTATAAACATTTCAAAAGTAACAGGCTCTTCTGTCACAAGGTCGGGAGCCATTGGATATAGAGCTATGAATGGTGCAATTTTTGAAAATGTATCACTAGAAAGTGGAATTATTCTTTCCACTGGTGCTCAAATAGGCGGGTTTGTTAGTTTAATTGATGGCGGAACAGTAACTTTTAGAAATTGTTATAATAAAGTGCCCGTAGAAAGCACTTATATTGCTGGGGGATTTGTGTCGCAAGTTACTGGTGTTGCAAATGTTCTATTTGAAAAATGTGCAAACTTAGCAAGTGTTGCTTCAACAAGCACCAGTGTAAACGCACAAACAGGCGGATTTGTTGGTACAGTTGATAATAATTCAGCAAACTTAACATTCGATTTTTGTTATAACCTTGGCGATATTCAAGGCTTCCACGAGCTTCTTGGTGGCTTTGTTGGTAGGGTAATTAGAGGAACAGTAACAATCAGTAATTCATTTAATGATGCTGAAATTGTTATTAATAATGCTGATTCAACTATTCAAACAAAGAAAGGTGCTTTTGCAACAAGATCAAATGGAACTGTAAACATTACCGATAGTTTCTTTAACGAAACAATTTTTTCAGGAGATGCTGTTTTAGGGGGTGGAAACATTAACAACCAGCCAAATATGACAACAGAAAACCTGCGGTCACAATCTTTTGTGGATATGTTAAATATTGTTGCAAACGAAGAACTTTTCGAGTTTAACAATGGTGTGGTTGGTTTTGCAGTACTATATCAAAAATATACATTAACTTTTAATCCGGGCGAAGGTGTTGGCGAAGTTTATGAAATGATCAGAAATAAAACCGATATCACAACAACTTTACCATATAACGGAATGCTAAATTATCCCGGACTCCCTAGCAAAGTTGGATATGTTTTTAACGGGTGGAAAGAAAATGTAACAAATGTAATATATCAAGCAGAAGATACTTTTACAAATAATGATGCAAAAGACATAACTTTTGTTGCTCAATTTCAAAAAGGCATATATAAAGTTGAGTTTGATGACAACACAGTAGGAAGCCCAACTGTTAAAGATATTAATGGCGTAACCTCATTCGATTTTAGCATTGGAAACGAAAGTGGCAAGTTTTTAGATAGCGGTTTATGGAATGTTAATTACCGCTGGATGATTCAACTTGCTGGAACAAGCGGAGCAAGCGATCTAGACTGGATTGTGTTATCACAAACTCAGCAAGTTAATTTTACCGACCTTGCGCCGGAAAACGAAACAGGTTTTGGATTTATTAATTCTTTTGTTAATTATGAAGGCTATGAAGAAAATGCATTGCACAGTGGCGAAATAAGAGTGAAAATTGCCGATACTTCTACAAATAGATTATTAAACATTATCTCGAACAATGTTGATGGTGGAGAACTTACTATTGTTGTGTTAACAACAGACCTAGAAGAACAGATAATTCGTGTGCCTTTGGGTAGTGTAATTAGTTTGCCAACAACAGGACATATTAGTAATATAACAGTAACCACCAACAATCATTATGATTTTGAAAGTATTATTTTATATGATGATAACAATAGTCCTGTTGGCACGCCTATAAATAGTGCAAATTATGATAGTAGCGAAGATAATCGCTTTAATTTAACAACGGGTTTACTATCTGGTTATACATTAGAAATGAATTTCTCAAAAATTGAGTATGAGTTTAGAATATATGCAGCCCTTCGAGATGCAGAAGAAATTGAACTGGATGAGAATTTAGTTATATATAATCCTGCTGATGTTTCTAAAATATCTATTTATGAAAATGCGTTCGTTAGTGTTGATGCGTTACCAGAAAGCCCTTCATCAAACTATCGTTTTGTTACATTCAAACTATATAATGCATTAGAAAATGTTTATTTTAACTCCGATTTTGGAGTTTACTCTTATAGCAAAAATTATGATAGTTTAGATATTAACGAGCAGTGGTTAGAAACATATTTAATTAATAATCAAGTTATTATTATTGCTGAATATGTTGAGGCTTATGGTGTTTCTATCGCAATGGCTGAAGGTCAAACAGAACATGGCGATATAACTATAAAGGTTGTGGATGCGCTAACTTTGGAAGTTCAATATTATAGTTATATGCAAAATATTTATATTGTTAAAAATTCAATTATCACGATAGTAGCAAATCCTGAATTTATTTACGAATTTGACTATTTTCTAAATATCGATGAAAACGATTATGTTAAAGATAACGAAGCAATAATTACTGTTAACCAATTAATAGATATTCGTGCAGTGTTCAAATATAAAAGTTTTACCCTTGAATTTGCGCCCATCGATCAAATTAATTATAAAGTTCATTCTGTTAGTGGTTTAATGTCTTTTGTGAATGGGCAAGAAAACACTTCTTCCCAAGTTAAAGTAACCGATGAATTAAATGGTTCATTATTTAATAGCGGAACAGAAATTATAGGATATAAATTTGTTAACTTCACAGTTAAAAATGAGTTAGGCGAAAACACTCCCTTAACAGGCAACCTTATAATTACCGAAGAAATTATAAATAAAAATTTAAATAAATTTAACAAGTTTATTATTTATGCAAATTATATTAGTACTCATATCCTAACACTTACTCAACCGAGTGAAAACTTGGGCAGAGTGGATGTGTTTATCAAAGGCGAAGAAACATCCACAGATGCGCGTGAATTTGATTATGGCACAGAACTTGTAATAATTGCGCATACAAACAGATTTAGTAAATTAGATGAAAATAATCCAATTTATGGTTGTAGTGCTCAAGAAAAAGAAAGCGATAATAAGTTAAATGTAACAATAACATATAATAGATCAATAGTATTTAACTTCCTTCCTTTAACACTGAATATTGATAAAAAGTTAATTTCTTCTAATGGCGGAAATACAACAATTTCAAAAATTAATAGTTTAAACATTGGCGATACAATTACACTTATTGTGAATATTGACTCAGGTAAAGAATTAAAAGATTGGAAAATTAACGGAGTAAGTATTAATAATTTACCGGACAATATGGCTTACGAAGGTAACTCAGTTACAATCACTATTACTGAAGATTGGTTAAATGGTTTAACTTGGTTAGATGATAACACTTTTGTGATTGAAAGCAATGCATCCTTTGGTATGACTATTGTTGTTTTAATGGCAATCATAATTCCAAGTATATTAATTCCTTTGCTTTCTGCTGTATTAATCTTATATTATATGAACTTAAATAAGCGAAAAGCAAGAATTAAAGCAGAATTAAAACACAAACAAGCATCAAGATATAGATTGAACACCAGTGATTTTATTAAAGACCTGCGTGAAGGCAAAGATGTTGGACAAGTAACCGATGAAGATGTAAAAAAAGCAATGAAAGATAAGAAAAAGAAAAAGTAAACATTTTAAAATCTCTTTTATATTACTAAAAATGTTACTATTAATTTCAATGATTTGCACGGGACAGAACTCATACCCTGCCATAACTAATTAATCCGCAATTATGAAATAATTAATTTAAGTGGCAAAATTTAGAATTAGTCCCAACTTTGATTATAAAATAAAATTTAAAAAACTGCTTTTTTTAAACTGCGACCATAAAAAAAATGTTAACTTTGCACCACTGACTTAATTAGTTCATTGTTAAATTAATTGATTTTACGCGAGGTTGACCTTTCGTGCTCGTGAATAACGGAAAAAAAGCCACCTATGGTATTCAAAAGGTGGCTTTTTTATTATTAAATCATAGGAAAAGTGTTTTTTTATAATTGTCCTTTTAAGCGGTTTAACACTATTTAAAGTGATTTTTTTATAACTTTTATTTGATTTTATTTTTACGATTTTTTGCAAAAAATGTGTAACAAACAATAAACAAAGTATACGCTGCTAAATATATTAAACCCACATTAAACCATGTTAAACCTTTGATGCCTTCAAATGATTCGCCAATGGAAAGGGCGCGTTTGTTTAATATATCGTAAAGATAAAGCCCGTAAGTCATGTAACAAGTGAGACCTAATATCACTGCATACCATTTTTTTATATCTGGCTTAAAGTAACCTGTTGCAAAAACTAATACAACAAGGAGTAATGTAATACTATGATGAAGCAAACCTGTGATAATAGATAGAGGATAAAATAGCGATGCTGCTCCTGCAATAAAAGTTGGATATGCTAGTGTAATCACAGCTCCAACGAATGCTATATAAACAATAAAATGCATAAAAGCAGAATCTTTCTTAGTTAATAAAATCGAAAACGCTAACACAAAACTTGATATTCCGCAAAATGAAGAAGGAATTACATTGAGCCAGTTATTAGAATTATCAACCACTGCTAATCTATTAATAAGCACTGCTACAAATAAAAACAATGCTACGCTTTGTAAAATAACAGTTTTTAGTTTTTCGCTTTTTGCATATTTTTTTACTGCAATAACAATTCCTACCGTAATTAATAAACTTACTACTACATAGGTTATATGTTGCCAACCGAACACTTTAATCATTTTTTTAATCCTTTTATTATCTGGTTTGAAACCATTAATAATTATAATTACTTATAAATTTATTTATTATAACACTTTTATAAATTATTATTAAATAAATTCCGTTATTTGTATAGTACAAACTATTAATGTATTTTTAATAATAAAATAATGACTTACGATGTCTTAATATTGTTCCAAAAAATATAGGTTTAAGCCTTGTTCTGCTAAAATTTAATAAGGGCACACTAGTTACCATAGAGTTGCTAACAGGTTTGCTAGTTTATGCAAAAAACATGTACAACTTATAATCTGCATCTAAATTTATTTATATATAAATTATTACTAATAAATGGTTGCATAAACACTAAAAAATCAAATTATAATTATCTATATCTTGTTTTAAGCAATCACAAAAATAAGTTTTATCCTAAGGGTCTTCATTATTAGTTTTTTATATTAAAGAGTAAAAGCATAAGGAAGCAAGTCTTTAAGAATTTTTACTTGGATGGCTTTATCGTTAGTAATTGAAACAATTTCAAGGTCAGGATTGTGTTCATATAAAATTTGTCTGCAAAGACCACATGGGAGAGCAAATGCACTGCCATCTCCACCACTCACTGCAAGCGCAACAAATTCTCGTTCACCTTCAGTGATAGCAGTGTTTAGAGCTGTGATTTCCGCACAGGTAGACTTATATATCGCATTTTCCACATTCACGCCAACATACACTTTGCCACTTTTTGCAAGTAGTGCGCAACCCACTTTATAACCGCTATAAGGCGCATAACTGTTTGCTTTTATTTCTATCGCCTGTTGCCCTAGTTTTTTATAATCTATTTTCATTTTTTCCACTCCTTTGTAATAAATTAATTTTAAAATTATACATGCAAGTTAATTAATTAAAAAAATAATAATTAATTCATTAATTTTTAATCATGTTCTTCAATGTTACAAATTATTTGTGGTGTTTTATCTTTAAATTAAATTGGTGTTAAACTTTTACTCATATATAGTTTAGATATTTTGTTTTTACTTAAATTAAAACCTCTAATTAAAATCGCGCTAATTGTATAATCAATTATTTTCTCGTACTGTTAATAATTTTAATATAATCTTTAAAACTTAATTTCTTACAATAATAAAACCATATTTATGACTACTTATGAAAAATCAATTAATCTGCAACACATAAAATAAATAATTAAAGATGCAGAGTTGAAATGTGCTAGGAAATATTAATTTTTTAATCACAACTATGTGATTAATAATGATTTGCCTGTCATCTCTTCTGGCACTTCTTCGCCCATTAAATCAAGCAAGGTTGGAGCAATATCCGTTAAATCACCACCTTCTCTTAAAGACAGATTAATGATTTCGTCATCTACGATAATGCATGGCACTTTACTTGTTGTGTGTGAGGTGTGCGGAGAGCCATCTTCATATAGCATGATATCCGCATTGCCATGATCCGCCGTTATAATCGCTTTACCGTTGACAATTGCCAACTCTTCAATGATTTTACCCACGCATTCATCAACCACCGCCACAGCCTTCTTAGTGGCCTCCATATCGCCCGAATGCCCCACCATATCGCAGTTAGCAAAGTTCACAATTATAACATCGTAACGACCACTTTTTATTCCTTTTATCGTTTCCATCGCCACTTCATAAGCACTCATTTTTGGTCTTCCGATATAAGTTTTCATTTTTTCACTAGATATTAATGAGCGAGTTTCACCCGGGAATGCATCTTGTTTGCCATCATTAAAAGCAAAAGTAACATAGGCATATTTTTCCGTTTCTGCCACTTTCAACTGTTGATATCCACGATTACTCAAAACTTCGGATAGTATGTTTTTTTGTTTTAATGTTGGATATGCAACTTTGCATTTTGTTAAATTTTCGTCATACTCTGTCATACAAACAAAATGCGTGTTTAAATTTTTATCGGTATATTCAATGGTGTTGTCGGGATAGAAAACATAGGCAAGTTGACGCTCTCTATCGGCTCGATAGTTATATGATATTATACTGTCTCCGCTTTTGATAAGCGTTTTTTTATTATCTTTATTTATTATTACTGTTGGCATAATAAATTCGTCTGTTTCCTCTCTTTCATACGCCATGTTTACTGCTTCAGCAGCGTTATTTGCCGTGAAACCTTCTCCCTTTACCATTGCATTATAG
>CALNBM010000096.1 GCA_937874195.1 uncultured Clostridia bacterium
CGGACCGACCGGTTATGAGCCGGTTGCTCTAACCAACTGAGCTAAAGGCCCAATTTGAATGGTCGGGGTGAAGAGACTCGAACTCCCGGCCCCATGATCCCAAATCATGTGCGCTACCATACTGCGCCACACCCCGAAATACATAAATTTTCTAGTCGAACATGTAGATTGTACTATAAATAGTTCTTATTGTCAATAAATTTTTTGAGGTTTTTATGTTTTTGATATAAATTGCTTTTAAAGAAATTTATTAATAAAAATTAAAATTTGTTTGATTATTTAATTGTATGTACTATTTGTATTTTTTCTTTATATGGATATTTTTTTATTATAATATATGTAATAATGGAAAAGATAAGTGCAGTAGAAATTCCAATAATTGAGCCAATTATATTAATATTATCTTTTAGAATAGTTAAATAAATTATATCTATAACTGTTTTAATAAAATTTGAAAGTATTATAAAAATCGTAATATTAACTATTATTGGTAAACTATTTTTAAGTTTCTCAAAAACAAATATACTAACCATACCAGAAACAAAAATTGCAAAAACAAAAACTATAAAAGAAACAAAATTTAGTGCTGCTTTTTCAAAGAGTCCAGTGCTAGAGATAATTGCTAGAAACTCTAAAATAGCTGTAAATATTATAGCACATATTACGGTAATTAGCAAGTTTATAGCTGATTTCCTTCCATGTATAATAAGGGATAAAGCAATGCAAAAAACAAATAATGAAAACAAGCAGATATCTATGCCTGAATTAAAACCAAACACGATAAAAGGAAACAAGCGAATGTTATAAAAGTTTGCTCCTATTGCACTTCCTATTCCAATCGTGATAAGTGCTCGTTCTCCATAGAAGTGATATGATAATATTAAAATAGCGAAAATCACAAAGCATGTTAAAATTAAATAAACCATATTTTCTCCTAACAAAACTATATCATAAAAATGTATTTTTTTAAATTAAAATTGATAAATTAAAATATAATTAAAATAGCAATTGGGTATTGCAATTTTTAGATTTATATTGTATAATAAATTATAAATATTAAACACTAAAGAAAAAATAGTTTAAAATCTTATAGTAAAATGTCGTGAAAACTCTCTAAATTTTTTCAAATTTTATGCTATACTAAGAAATTAGCACATAGCAGAAAGGAAGGAAAATCTAAATGGCTGTAAGTTCGATTCTATTAAAACGAGAAAAAACTGTGGATTTTTTTACCACCGAGCGAATAGACGCTATTGAAAATGGACTTGTTGGCGGGTACCTTGAAAATGGCGACTATTATATTCCGTCGCAGATTGTTGACGAGTTAATCGCTATAGAAAAAATAAAAAAATCTGCATTTGATTCATCAATTTTTTGTTTAAGTAATATTGCAGGAGTTGGCGAATTAGTTTTTGAACTAAAATTGTCGGAAGAAGATGAATTAAAAACTGTTAAATTATACTTATTAGAAACGGTTTTTAAAATTAATGGATATTTACAAAACACGATTAGAACTGAAATTGCAAGGTTAGAAACAAGCGATAAAAATTTCGTGGAAATGGCATTTGATAAATTTAATATAAAAATTAAATTTGAAGATGTGGGCAGAGAGGAAGTTATTGATAGTGAAAGATATTTCAACGGTTACATTATGGCTCGCAGACAATTCTGCTTAACATTAAAAGATATATTTAAGGATAAAATGTTAGAAGTATATGGAAAATATTTCAACACAAGAATGTTATTATTAAAAAAACTAAATAATGAATACACAAAAAATGTTATTGAGCATTATAATGCTGAATGTAAAAAAATAGAAAAATATTTCTATCAATATGCTACCAATAAAAATCGAAACGAGTTATTAAACAAATGTTTTGAAGATATTAACGGAAAAACACATTTAATGAATTTTGAGCAGGAATTTAAAGTTGAAGAAGAAAAAATTACAAAACAATTTGCTATTGATTTAGAACAAGTTGAAATTTATGGTGAAAAGAATGCGATTGATAAACTAAAACGAATTGACCGTGATAAAATAAATGAAATGAGAACGGTTGAAATTGACACAAAACAAGTTAAAACTAAAGAAGTAAACACAGAAAAACAGTTTATTCAAGAAGTTAATGGCAATGAAATTTTAGAACGATAAAAAATGATTTTAAAAGCGGACAACTTGTCCGTTTTTTTATTGCCTTTTTAAACCACACCGCTTTGAAATGTTAAGAGAGCAGGGAAACTTTACAGGTAAAAAATAAGAGTATTTAAAGATTAGTTTTAAGTGTGTAAAACCTAGAATTATTTAACCGTATGCAAAATGCCCACTTTTCTGGCGGAATTTTATTAATCCCAAATAAACATAAAAGCGTTTTACAATTTAAAAACTATAATGTATAATGAAAAAGTGAAAATTTTATATAATTAAATTTTTTAAACAATATATTTAGTTTATAAAAAAACTGAGAAAGCTTAAAATTTCAAGAATATATTTTAACAAAGTTTTAGTTTAATTTCTAAGGAGAAAATATGCTATCAATAATCAAAAGTTATGGGTTATCGGGCATAAATGGATATAAGGTAAACGCAGAAGTTGATATTAATCAAGGGTTACCCGGCTATAATATTGTTGGACTGGTTGGAACAACAATGAAAGAAAGTAAGGAACGAGTTAAAAGTGCTATAAAAAATAGTGGTTTTAGATATCCTTTTTTAAAAATTACTATAAATCTCGCACCAGCTGACACTAAAAAAGAAGGTCCTGTTTATGATCTTCCAATTACTATTGGAATTTTAGCAGCAAGCGAACAACTAGATAATAGATTGTGCGAAGAATTTTTGTTTTTAGGTGAACTGGGTTTGGATGGCTCGGTTAGAAAAATTAAAGGCGTTTTGCCCATGCTTATTACTGCAAGACAAGAAGGCATTAAAAAAATTGTGTTGCCTGCATCTAATCAACACGAAGCAAGTTTTATTGAAGGCTTAGAGATTTATACAGTAAACAGTTTAAAAGAATGCGTGCAATTTTTAAAAAAGGAAATAGAATTAGACAGGGTTGCCTTTAATAGTTTTGATAAGATAATAAGTGAACAGCAACCAAAATTAGATTTTAAATTTATTAAAGGACAGTTTCAAGCCAAACGCGCATTAGAAATCTCTGCTGCCGGTGGTCATAATATATTAATGATTGGTCCACCCGGCTCTGGAAAAACTATGCTAGCTAAAGCATATTCTTCCATTCTTCCTAAACTCACTTTTCTTGAATCATTGGAAGTTACTAAAATACATAGTATAGCAGGAATCTTAGACGATGAAGTTGGAATTGTTACTGAAAGACCTTTCCGCGCTCCTCATCATACTAGCACTTTACCTGCATTAACTGGCGGAGGAAGGTTAGCAAAACCCGGTGAAATAAGCTTAGCACACACAGGTGTGCTGTTTTTAGACGAAATGCCTGAATATCCAAGAAATAGTTTAGAAACACTACGCCAACCGTTAGAAGATGGTGTTATTTCAGTGGCACGCGTGGAAAACACAGTGATATATCCTGCTAATTTTTCGCTTATTGCCAGCATGAACCCTTGTCCGTGTGGAAATTATGGTAGTGCAGAAAATGTTTGCAGATGCACCCCTCAGCAAATTAGAAAATATTTAAATAAATTGTCTGGTCCTCTTATGGATAGAATTGATATACATATCGAAGTGGATTCAGTTAAATATAATGACTTAACAGATAACTCTCTTTCTGAATCTAGTGAAGTTATTAAAACACGGGTGGATAGAGCAAGAAATATTCAACACAACAGATTTATTGGAACGAAATCGCATTCTAACGCATCCATGACAGATAAGCAATTAAAAGAATTTTGTGAAATTTCTTTAGAAAGCAACGCTGTTTTAAAAACTGCATTTCAAAAATTTAAATTAAGTGCAAGGGCATATAACAGAATTTTAAAACTAGCGCGTACCATTGCAGACTTAGATGAAAGTAAAAATATTGAAACAGAACACATAATTGAAGCAATTTCTTATAGGTCATTAGATAAAAAATATTGGGAGTAAAATGTTTAATTTAGAACAAAAGGCAGTTATTTGGTTAAGTTTAATAGAAAAATTGTCAATTAATGCGAAATATAATATTTTCAATTCTTATGAAAATATTGTGGATATTTGGAAAAATCCAACAAAAATCACTACTCTATTAAAAAGATATTTAAAGGATAATGAAATATCTGTTGCTTTAACAATGTTAAATGATGATTATATTAATAAATATATTGATGATATTACTAACCAAAAAATAAACATAATCACAGTAATTGATGATAGTTATTCATATTTATTAAAAAACACTGATGCTTTTCCTTTAGTTTTATATTATAAAGGAGAGATTTCCCTTTTAAACTCACCTTGCTTAGCGGTGGTGGGAACAAGGCGGGCAACTAAGTATGGCAAAGATATAACAAAAAAATTAGTGAACGAAATAGCCTATTCAGGTGTTACAATTGTAAGTGGACTGGCGGACGGCATTGATCAAGTGGCTCATGAAAGTGCGCTGGAAGTTGGTGGCAAAACTATTGTAGTGTTGCCATCGGGACTAAATAATATTTATCCAAATTCAAACACTCTATTAGCGGAAGAAATATTTAAAAAAGGGTTGGTTATTTCAGAGTTTAAACCTAACGATAAAATTAAGTCTTATCATTTTGTTATAAGAAATAGAATTATTGCAGGCTTGTCCAAGGCAACTTTAATAACTGAAGCACCTAAAAAAAGCGGTGCAATGATAACAAAAAATTATGCACTTAGTTATAATAGAGATATTTTTGCAGTTCCGTCTCGTTTAAATGATATTTATGGAGAAGGATGCAATTATATAATCAAGGAATGTCAGTCAACTATTGTTTTAAATTCCAACGATATTTTACAATCTTTTGGCGAGAAAAATAAATATTGTGAAAATAAAATAACTATAATGCTTAGTGAAAAAGAAAAAAAGATATATAATCTATTAAAAAATGAAAAAAATTATAATCAACTTTTAATAGAAACTGGTTACGAAACAAAAAATTTAAACACACTGCTAACAACGATGGAACTAAAAGGCATCATTAAAAAGTCGGCAGGCAATTACTACAAAGTTTAGAGGAGAGATAATGTATTTAGTTATAATAGAAGGCTTAGGAAAAAAAGATACACTAAAAAAGTACCTTGGTTCAGATTACGAAGTTTTGGCAACAAAAGGTCATATACGAGATTTACCAGTTAAAACACTCGGTATAAATGTTTTAGAAAACTTTAAACCTAAATATGAAATAATGGAAGGCAAAGGCGACATTGTTAAGTCTTTAATTTCAAAAAGCAAAAAAGCGGATAGGATTTATCTGGCAACCGACCCAGATAGAGAAGGCGAAGCAATTAGTTGGCATCTATGTAATATTTTAAACCTAGATGAAAAATCACCTGTTAGAATAGAGTTTAATGAAATTAGTAAAAATGCAGTAACAAAAGCTTTGCAACAACCTAGACCAATAAATTTAAACTTAGTTAACGCACAGCAAGCAAGACGCATTCTTGACAGGTTAGTAGGTTACAAAATATCTCCTATTATTTGTAAGAAGATTCAACCAAAACTAAGTGCGGGCAGGGTACAAAGTATAGCATTAAAATTAGTCGTGGACAGAGAAAAAGAAATCAAGAATTTTGTAAGCGAAGAATATTGGACTTTAATTGCTAATTTATATAAAGATAACCTTGAAACAAGTTTTAAAAGCTTATTAAATAAAATTAATGGCAAAAAACAAAAAATAAACAATAAAAAAGAAATGGATGTTGTTTTAAATGAACTTAAAAACAATTCTTTTATTGTTAAAAAAGTAACAAAAAGTTTAACAAAGCAACATGCTCCTGCTCCATATACCACCAGCACTATGCAACAAGATGCACTAAATAAACTTGGCATGAATCTAAAAAAAGCAAGTGCGTGTGCACAAAACCTTTATGAAGGTGTGGATATGGGGAGTGAAGGGAAAGTTGCATTAATTACCTATATTAGAACAGACTCAGTTAGAGTTTCACCAGAAGCAATGGCAATGGCAAAAGACTATATCTTAAATAAGTATGGAAAAAACTATGTGCCTGTTAAACCTAATTTTTATAAAGTTAAAAAATCTGCGCAAGATGCTCACGAGGCAATTCGACCAATATCTCTTGATAGAACACCGGAAAGCGTTAAAGGATTTTTATCTAGTGATAATTTAAAGTTATATAGATTGATATATAACAGATTTTTAGTAAGCCAGATGGCGGAAGCCACTTTTAATGCTGTTGTTGTGGAAATAGAAAACGGAAAATATGAATTTAAAGCCAGCGGTAAAACTCCTGTGTTTGACGGATTTTTAACTGTTTTTAACAATAATAAAAAACTTAATGCAATCGAAAGTGATAAAAATGAAGACGAAGCAGAAAGTGAAACAACATTACCAGAGTTAAGTGAGGGTGATATGTTGAAACAACAAAAATTAGTTCCAACTCAAAAATTCACAAAACCTCCAGCAAGATTCACAGAGGCAAGTTTAGTTAAAGAAATGGAAGAAAAAGGAATTGGCCGACCTGCTACTTATACGCCTACAATTTTAACGCTAGCTAATAGAAACTATACAATAAGAGAAGAAAAAAATATCGTTCCAACAGAACTTGCATTTAAAGTAATTGAACTTTTAGACAAATACTTTCCAAATGAAATTAATGTTAAATTTACAGCAGATATGGAAGATAAATTAGATAGCATTGCCTCCAACGGTACAGATTGGCAAGGAATTATTAAAAATTTTTATGATGGCTTTTCTAAAAAATTGGCAGTTGCAGATAAAGATAGCACAAATTATAAAGAACCACCTAAACCAACCGACAAAAAATGTGACAAATGCGGAAGCATGATGGTTATTAGAAATGGCAGATTTGGTGAATTTTTAGCTTGTAGTAACTTCCCAAATTGCAAAAACATTCAAAGTATTAACAAAACTTTTGGCAAATGTCCTAAATGTGATGGAAGTGTTTGCGAAAAACACAGTAAAAAAGGCAAGCTTTTTTATGGTTGCACAAACTATCCAAATTGTGATTTTGTTTCATGGGAATTACCAACCACTAAAAATTGTCCAAAATGTAAACAATATTTAACAGTAAAAAAGTTATATGGGAAAACCAGATATAAATGTTCCAATACGGCGTGCGATTATGTTCAAACCGATAAATAATATAAAAGTTAGAATAATAGGAGCAGGGTTAGCAGGATCAGAAGCAGCCTATCAACTGCTTAAACGCGGAGTTTATGTTGAACTTTATGATATGAAACCTAAAAAGTTTTCGCCTGCTCATAAAAGTGAAAATTTTGCAGAATTAGTTTGTTCTAACAGTTTGAAAAGTAATGATTTATCAACTGCAAGCGGGTTATTAAAGCAAGAATTAAGAATGCTTGATAGCCTGCTTATTTCCGTTGCCGATAAAGTAAAAATTCCGGCAGGTTCCGCTTTGGCAGTTGACAGAGAAAAATTTAGCGAACTTATAACAAATAAGTTAAAAAGTTTTAATAATTTAAAAATCATTAGCAATGAAGTAGTTGATTTAGATTTATCCGTACCCACAATAATTGCAACTGGTCCGCTGTCAAGCGATAGTTTTAGTGAATATTTATCACATTTAATTGGAGAAAAGCATTTATATTTTTATGATGCAATCGCTCCAATTATTTCTTATGATAGCATTGATTTTAACCATACTTTTGTTCGGGATAGATATAATAAAGGCGAGAGTGGCGGTGATTATGTAAATATTGGGTTAAATAAAGAAGAGTATTTTGCTTTTCATGATGCACTAATTCAAGCAGAAACAGTAACATTAAAAGAATTTGAAACGCTAAAAGTTTTTGAAGGATGCATGCCTATTGAAGTGTTAGCAAAACGAGGCATTGAATCTTTAAGATTTGGACCATTAAAACCAGTTGGGGTAACCGATGATGAAGGCAAAAAACCTTACGCTGTTATTCAACTTAGAAAAGAAAAAAACAATAATGATTCTTATAATATTGTTGGATTTCAAACTAATTTAACTTTTAATGCTCAAAGAGAGGTCATTTCTAGTTTGCCGGCATTAAAAAATGCAGAATTTTTAAGATATGGAACAATGCACAAAAACACATATATAAATTTTCCAAAAGTTTTAAATAAAGATTTTAACATGAAAACTCATAAAAATATTTTCTTTGCAGGGCAACTTAGCGGTGTTGAAGGTTATGTTGAAAGCATTGCGAGTGGATTAGTTGCAGGATTAAACATGTTTATGCAATTAAATAACCATAATTTTATTGAGTTTGGAAACAATACTTTAATAGGAGCATTACAAAACTATTTATGTAATTCAAATTGCTACAATTTTCAACCTATGAGTGTTAATATGGGTTTGCTTTCTCACATTGCTCCTAAAACAAAGAATAAAGGAGAGAAAAACAGTCAAATTGCAACGCAAGCAGTTAATAATATGAAAAATGTAATTGATTTTAATAAAAATATGATATACTTATAAAAGCTGTTGACAAAAAGCGAAAAAGTAATAGAATAATTGATTCTTTACTATTAAAATATATATAATTAAAGGAGCTTAACTTATGGAATTTAAAGGTACAACAATTATTGCAGTTCGAAAAAACGGAAAAACTGCTATGGCTGGAGATGGTCAAATAACAATGGGACAAAGCGTTGTTTTAAAAGGTAATGCAGTTAAAGTTAGACGAATATATAATGATAATGTGATTATTGGATTTGCGGGTTCAGTTGCGGATGCTTTTAGTTTATCGGCAAGATTTGAAGAATTATTGCAAAAATTCAGTGGCAATCTTATGAGAAGTGCTGTGGAACTTGCTATCGGTTTTAGAGAAGATAAATATCTTAGAAAACTTGAAGCTATGATGATAGTTGCAGATAGTAAACAACTATTAATTCTTTCTGGAACAGGAGAAGTAATCGAACCTGAATTTGGAATTTGTGCAATTGGTAGCGGTGGAAACTATGCATATTCTGCCGGAATTGCTCTTCTTCACAACACCGACTTAACAGCTAAAGAAATTGCAATTAAAAGCATAGAGATTGCAGGCACAATTTGTGTGTTTACAAATAATAATATAACTTGTGAGGAGGTGTAATATGAATTTATCACCAAAAGAAATAGTAAAAGAGCTAGACACTTATATCATAGGACAAAGTAAAGCAAAAAAAGCAGTTGCAGTTGCTCTTAGAAATCGTTACAGAAGAAGTATGATTAATCCAGAACTTCGTGATGAAATAACACCAAAAAACATTATTATGAAAGGTCCAACAGGCGTTGGTAAAACAGAGATTGCAAGAAGGCTTGCAAAATTTGTTAAAGCACCTTTTATTAAAGTTGAGGCAACTAAATACACTGAAGTTGGTTATGTTGGCAGAGATTGTGAAAGTATGATTCGTGATTTAGTAGAAGTTTCAATTAGGCTTGTAAAAGAAGAAAAACGCGAAAATGTGACTGATAAAGCTAAAATTAATATTGAACAACGATTAGTTGATATAATTTATCCAGTAAAAAGGCAAGAATTTCCCGATAAAAACGCTGAAGAATTACGCAAAGAAATTTTAGAAAACATTAAGAATAATAAATATGACAACGAATTGATTGAAGTTAGTATAACCGAACAGGCAAAACCTATAGGAATTATGCCGGGCATAGGTGGTGATATTGATTTTGGAAATGTTTTAGGAAGTATCTTTCCGCGTTCGACTAAAAAACGAAAAGTAACACTTAAAAAAGCTAAAGAATTAATGATGGCAGAAGAGATTGAAAAATTAATTGATAATGATTCTGTTAATGCTGAAGCGATTAGACGGGCAGAACAAGAAGGCATTGTGTTTATTGATGAAATTGATAAAATTGCCACAAAAGGTTCACAAAAAGGTCCCGATGTAAGTCGAGAAGGTGTTCAACGAGATATCCTGCCATTAGTAGAAGGTTCCACTGTAAACACTAAATATGGTACTATTAAAACAGATTATATTCTTTTTATTGCTGCAGGAGCATTCCATATTAGTAAGATTGAAGATTTAATTCCTGAATTTCAAGGTAGGTTTCCAATTCGCGTGGAATTAGATAGTTTAGATGCTGAAGATTTTTATAAAATTTTAACTCAACCTAAAAACGCACTTACTATGCAATATGCAGAACTTTTAAAAATTGATAAAGTTAACTTGAAATTCGATAAAGAAGCGCTGCTTGGAATATCTAGACTTGCCGAAAAAGAAAACGAAACAAACGAAAACTTGGGTGCTAGACGCCTACATTCATTGCTTGAAAATTTATTAGAAGACATCTCTTTTAACGCAGACGGCAATCATGATATGGTAGATGTTGTTATTGATAAAAACTACGTTGATAGAGCTTTTACTGAATCTAACAAAAAATACGATTTGAGCAAGTATATAATTTAAAAGAGATTATATGAATAAAGCACATTTTGAAATTGAACAGCAATATCTATTAAAAACGCAAAATACATTGTTGGATAAAATTCATTTATCTGATGCTTTATGTGAGCAATTATCTCAAACTATAAAACTTGAAAACACTAACTATCTTGAATCAATGCGATTTATGAACTTGCAATCATTAGGCGTTGAAACAATAAATGAATTAACATATCAACAAAAAAACTTAGATAATTTAATTAAACAAAATGATGAAAATATTAGGCTTAAAAATATATACCAGAAAATGTTTAACAATCCATACTTTGCCAGAATTGATGTTAAAATTGCTAATATCATTGAAAATTATTATATTGGTATTCATACTTTAAGTAACAATGATAACAATTCTTTTTTAGTATTAGATTGGCGCTCTCCAGTGGCAGGACTTTTTTATGACTACGATGCAGGCGATGCAATTATAAAAACTGAAGAAATGTCTTGCGAACTTCTTAATAAAAGACAGTATAAAATTGAAAACGGCAAATTAGAATATTTTTTTAACACCGATATAACAATTAATGATGAAATACTAAAAGAAACACTTGCAAAATTAACTAGTTCAAAAATGAAAGCAATAGTACAAACAATTCAAAAAGAACAAAACGCAATTATTAGAAATAATTCGAGCGATAATTTGATTGTTCAAGGGATTGCAGGTTCAGGAAAAACTTCTGTTGCACTTCATAGAATTGCTTATTTGTTATATAAAAATAGGGATAAAATCAAATCTCATGACATTGCTTTGTTATCTCCAAATAAAGCATTTTCATATTATATTTCATCAGTGTTACCAGATTTAGCCGAAGAAGATATTAAAAAATATCAACTAGATGAAATAATGAGAAATGAGCTCAAAAAAATTGCAATAATTGAAGATAAAATAGACCAAATAGAACGAATAATAAATAAAAATGAAGAAATAATAGATTACAATTTTAAAACATCAAGTGAATGTTATGAACTGATAAAAGAATTTGCAAAAACATATATTTCAAATAGTTTTACACCCAAAAATATTGACCTTAATGGTGAAACTATTGAAGCAAATAAAATAGATAAATTATTTAACGAAACTTATAGTAATCAAAATATTTTCACAAGAATTTTATGGATAAGCGAGTATATCCTTAGTGAACATTTTTATAATATAACAAATAAAAATAAGTTAAATAAATTAAAAGGTTTATTATTAAAAAACCTTTATTCAATGCTGGAAAATAAAAATCCAGTCAAGGCATATAAAGTTTTCCTACACTCCTTACATAAAGACTTAATCCTTATTAATGGTAGTTTAAAAAATGAAGATGCCTATTTATTGTTGTATTTAAAATATCACATTTTTGGTTTTAAAAAATTCAATAAAATAAAATATCTAGTTGTTGATGAAATGCAAGACTATTCTTGCGTACAATTTGCAATAATAAACATGCTTTTCGATTGTAAAAAAATATTTCTTGGTGACTTAGAACAAAGCATAAATCCCGAAAATGGAGTAAGTAATTTACACTTTTTAACAAATCAATTAAAAAATACTGAAATTATTTCACTCAACACTTCTTTTCGTCCAACAATAGAGATTGCCAATTTATTTAATTATGTTGGCAGTATTACTAATTCAAAAGTTGTAAGCAGAAATGGTGAACAGCCAAAAGTATTGATAGTAGATAATAAAAGCATAATAAATATAACAATAAATGAAGTTAAAAAACTTGAAAAATATAATACTATTGCTATTATCACGAAAACAAAAAAACAAGCAAAAAATCTTTATGCTAAATTAAAAGATAAAATACCTGTGCATTTGATTGATAATTCTAATAAAACTTATGAAGGTTCAGTGTGTATACTTTCAGCATACGCAAGTAAGGGTTTAGAATTTGACGCAGTGATAGCTTATGATGTTTCTAAAAGCAATTATAATAATAAAGTTGATAACAATTTATTATATATCACATTATCTCGTGCACTTCACCATATTTCACTTATATCAAAAGATGAGTTAAATATTAAATTAAAAGACTATTTTGCTTTACAAAACACCTAATTAAAAAGTATAATTAAATAAGCATGGTGCAGAATTTTTTTATTTTTATTAAAATTTTTTTGTATGTAACTTAGCGAATTATGTCGTTAAATAGTTCGTTTTTTAAGAGGTTTTTATGATAAATATACCAAAAGGCACAAAAGATGTTTTGCCACAAGAAAGTTTTAAGTGGCAACAAATTCGTAGAAATATTGAACAAATTGCCAAAATCTATAATTTAAAAGAAATAACCACACCAGTATTTGAACATACTGAGTTGTTTGTTCGTGGAGTGGGTGAGAGTACTGATATTGTTAATAAAGAAATGTACACATTTTTAGATAAAGGAAACAGAAGTCTAACTCTTCGTCCTGAAGGCACGGCGCCTGTGGTGAGAAGTTTTATTGAAAATGGAATGTTTAATAACGCAATGCCTATTAAATTATTTTATTTAACTCCTAGTTTTAGGTATGAAAAACCGCAAAGTGGTAGACTTAGACAACACACTCAATTTGGTGTGGAAATTTTTGGACCTGATAGTTATCTTGCAGATGGTGAAGCGATATTAATAATGGATAGTTTTTATAAAAGTTTATCACTATCGCCAACTTTTGTGCTAAACACAATTGGTTGTGAAGAGGATAGAAAAAGTTTTAAAGCAGCTTTTAAAAAATATGTTGAACCAAAAATTCACGAGTATTGCACCGATTGTAAACGCAGATACCATCAAAATCCATTAAGAATGTTGGATTGTAAATCCAGCACTTGCAAAAAATTAGTTGAAGATGCACCAAAATTGTCTCAGTTTCTATGTGATAAGTGCAGTAATTCCTTTAATAATTTAAAAAACTTACTTACTCAATTAAAAATAAACTTTATTGAAAATAATAAGCTTGTAAGAGGTTTTGACTATTACACTGGAGTGGTTTTTGAAGTAATACTGGAAGGCGTTGATTATGCAATGGGCGGTGGGGGAAGATATAACAACTTAGTTGAAGAACTTGGTGGCAATCCAACAGCTGTTGTT
This sequence comes from uncultured Clostridia bacterium, assembly GCA_937874195.1. Classification (GTDB taxonomy): domain Bacteria; phylum Bacillota; class Clostridia; order Christensenellales; family UBA1242; genus UBA11490. The sequence goes on from CALNBM010000096.1 coordinate 13,595, forward strand.
GGATTTGGTATTGGCATAGAGCGAGTATTACTATATCTAGAAAATAATAATATAGATGTTTTTAAAGAAGACAAACCAAATATTTATATAGCTTCGGCAACTGAAAATATGACATACATTTTCAAATTTGTAGAAGATTTACGATTAAACGGTATTGCATGTGAATTTGATAAAATGGATAGAAGTTTAAAAGCACAATTTAAGTATGCGGATAAACTTGAAGTAGACTATGTTTTAGTTATAGGTGATGATGAAATAAACTCTAAAATTTTCACACTTAAAAATATGAAGACTGGTGAACATTCAAAATTTACAAAAGATGAATTAATAGCTAAATTGAAATGAAAGGAAAACATTAATGGATAACAAAACTTTTGAAAACTTAACAAAACAGCAATTTGATGACCTTATTAAAGGCAAAGAACTTGTGTTATTAGAATTTTTTGGAACTTGGTGTATGCCTTGTAAAATGGTGGCAAAAATATTAGATAGAATTAAAGAAGAGCGAAGCGATTTCAAATTGATTATGTTAGATATTGATAAAAATTTAAGTCTTGCAAAAGAATTTTCTGTTCTTACAGTGCCATCTTTTCTGGTATTTAAAAATGGTAAAGAAGTAGAAAAAATGGTAGGATTTAGGCAATATAATCAAATTAATGATGCATTAAACAAACATAAAAATAATGATTAGTGATAAAGAATTTTATTCTTCATTAATCAAGGAGGAATAATTGAGAAAAATATATTTAGATAATTCAGCAACAACTCCATTAAACGGTGAAGTTTTAAATGCAATGTTGCCATATTTTACCAATGTATATGGAAATAGCAACAGTATTCATGGCTTTGGTCGTGAGTCAAGAGCGGGGGTTGATAATGCCAGAGATATTATTGCAAAAGCAATAAAAGCTGATAAGATGGAAGTGTTTTTCACTTGTGGTGGAACAGAAGCAAACAATTGGGCACTTAAAGGTGTGGCTTACGCAAACCAAAAGAAAGGCAAACATATTATAACTTCTCAAATTGAACATCCTAGTATTATCGAAACTTGTAAAAATTTGGAGTACGAAGGATTTGAAGTAACTTATTTGCCAGTGGACAAGTATGGCTTAGTGGATTTAAAAGATTTAATTAGCGCACTTAGAAAAGATACTATTTTAGTTTCAATTATGTCAGCAAATAACGAAGTTGGTACTATTCAAAATATTAAAGCAATTGGAGAAACAGTAAAGCATTACGACGCATATTTTCACACAGATGCAGTGCAGGCATTCAGTACAGTGCAGTTTGATGTTAAAGATATGTGTATTGATTTAATGACAATTTCTGCTCATAAATTCAACGGTCCCAAAGGAATTGGAGCGTTGTATGTTAGAAAAGGAGTTGCAATAAAAAAATTTATTCACGGTGGCGAACAAGAAATGGGCAAACGAGGAGGTACTACTAATGTTCCAGCAGTTGTAGGATTTGGAAAAGCTGTTGAAGTGTTAGAAGAAAATCTTAATGCATATAAGAGTAAAATCAACGAAACCGCCACTTATTTTATAAAAAAACTTGAATACACAATTCCTGAAATCGAATTTAATGGTCATCCAACTCAAAAAAATACTTCTATCATTAATGTTACTTTTAAATATATTGAAGGTGAAAGTATACTTATGCTTCTTGATATGGATGGTGTGGCGGTGTCTACCGGTTCCGCGTGTGCATCAGGTTCACTCGAAAAGAGCCATGTTTTAAAAGCAATGGGCAAAAGTCATGAAAGCATTAACGGTGCGATTCGCTTTTCATTTTCACCAGATATTACTAAAGATGATGTTGATTATGTTATAGAAAAATTAAAACTTATTGTCGAAAAATTAAGATATATGAGCCCGTTAAAACCAAAGAAAAAATAGGAGAAATGTGAGTGTATAACGAAAAAGTTATTGAAATATTTAAAAATCCAAAAAATGTAGGCGCATTAGCAGATGCAAACGCAGTTGGGCAAGTTGGAAATTCTTCTTGTGGCGATATCATGAAACTTTATTTGAAAATAATAATGATGATATTATTGAAAATGCCACATTTGAAACTTTTGGCTGTGCTGCTGCTGTTGTTTCATCATCTGTTGCCACTGAAATTATTAAAGGTAAATCTATTAACGAAGCATTGAATCTGAATAATCAAGAAATAATTGAATATCTTGGTGGACTTCCTACTTCTAAAATTCATTGTAGCGTGCTTGCTAAAGAAGCAATAACAAAAGCAGTGAATGATTATAAGAAAAATAAATCAAAATAATTCTTATAGGCTTTCCTTATAAAATTAAATATATAATTTTATTTATATACTTTGTTAGGATTATTATTATTCTAACTTTTTTTTTTGTGCAATTTTTTAAGTAAATAATAAAAAGATAAAATCTATCATTATATTTAATAGCGAACAATGTATAAATTTGAAAAATAAACAAATAATATAAATAACATTTTAATGTCGAATTAAAGTATTAGTGAATTAATAAGGGGAGAATTATGAAAGACTATATGAATATTGCGCTTGGAGTTGTTATTGGAATATTGATTGCGTCCAACTCAGAAAAAGCTCAAGAAATGGTTGATAAAGGGAAAAAAACAATTAAAGAACAAGTGAATAAACTTTAAATAAGTGTAAAAAATAAAATGCTAGATAAAATTCTAGCATTTTTAAAGTGGTTTTTTAAGTAAATAAAAAAAATGTGCTTTTTGTTTTGCTTAGTTAAAAAATATATGTTATTATTTTATATGGATAATTCATATTATAAAATAATGGCGTTAGATTACGGCGACACTCGAATTGGAATTGCTTTAAGTGATTTAACTCGCATAATTGCAGGTGGTTACGAAAATTACAAACGCGTAAGTTTAGAGACAGATTTAAATCATATTAAAGATATTATTATTGCCAATAATGTTAAAAAACTTATTATTGGACTACCCTTAAATATGAATGGCCAGGACAGTAATCAATCTATCAAAACTAGAGAGTTTGCAAAAGAAATAGAAAAAAAGTTGAATATAATTCCAGAGTTTTATGATGAAAGATTGACATCTAAGTTGGCGGAGAAAGTGTTAATATCTGCTAATATTTCAAGGGAAAAACGCAAAAATTTAGTTGATAAAATGTCCGCTACAATAATTTTACAAAATTATTTAGACACTAAAAATTAAGGAGAGGGAAATGGCTGAAAAGAATGAAAAGAATCCAATAGATGTAATTTTAGACGAAAACAACAACGAAAATGTTAAATTATACGATGAGAAAAATAATTGTGTTGAATTTGAACAAATTGCAGTAATTCCTATTGATGAAAAGGTATATGTTATTATGCGTCCTGTTTCAGGTATCGAAGGAATTGCCGAAGACGAAGCATTGGTTTTTGGTATTGAAGAAGTTGATGAGGAAGACTGTTTAATAGTAGTTGATGATGACAGTATTGTTGATCAAGTTTTTACTAATTATTATGAGTTACTGAAAGCTGAAGGTATAGAAGTTTAACCTTTTATATTATTTTTCACAGTAAATATAATTTTAGAACCTATTTTGTTTAACTAAACCTATTTTTTTTTAAAAATGCAATTTTTTGTGCCTAAAATAATGCAAAAATTTTTTTAATTGATTTATATTTACTTATACACAATAATGTTTGTAATTTAAATTGATACTTGCAAAAAATCAAAAAATATGGTAAAATACTATTGTTAGATACAGATGTGGTTGCAAAGATTTATTCTTTGAGGAAAGTCCGAACATTATAGAACAGGATGCCAGTTAACGGCTGGTGAAGGCAACTTTAAGGATAGTGCAACAGAAAATTACCGCTTGATTTTATCAAGTAAGGTTGAAAAAGTGAGGTAAGAGCTCACTATTGCTGTAAGTAATTATAGCAATGTGTAAACCCCATCCAATGCAAGACTGAGAAGCATACGCTGTTCGCTAGTTTCTCGATTCGTCGCATGAGATTATTGGCAACAATAATCCTAGATAGATAACCACTTAAAACAGAATTCGGCTTACGAGTATTCTAACATAAATATAACACTTGATTTTTCAAGTGTTATATTTTTTTATAGATTATAATTCATTACATGAAAAAAATACATTTTTTAGATATCTAAATACTTATCAATCATTTGCAAGCAATATTAATATTATTTAATCTTAAAATATAATATATAAAAACAATTTTTTAGTGTACAAGCAAAATATAACAACTTTCGACATATATTATTTAAACGAAAAATTTAGGGTAGGTGTTATATGATTATAGAAAGTTTTATAAATTTTATGCATAAAATATCAATGTTCACCGCATACATAAATAATAATTCATCTTTCCCTAAACCTTTAACTCAAAAAGAAGAAGCTGAATATATAAAGAAGTTTCATGAAGGTGATATGCGGGCAAAGGAAATTTTAATTCATCATAACTTGCGATTAGTTGCGCATATAGTAAAAAAATATAATCAAACGGATGAAACAGATGATCTTATTAGTGTGGGGAGTTTTGGATTAGTTAAAGCTATTAACACATACAAGCAAGGACTGGGAACACAATTTAGCACTTATGCTGCAAGGTGCATAGAAAATGAAATATTAATGCTTTTGCGCGTTAATAAAAAACATAAATCCACGATTGGAATTGAAGATTTAATAGTAAGTGATAGTTATGACAATGAACTTTCTATTAATGATATAATTTTTGACGAAAGCAGTGATGTAACAAAAGAAGTTGAAGACTTGGTTCTAAGTGAAAAACTAGATGAAATATTAAAAAAAAGTTTATCTGAAAGAGAATATAAAATTATGACAATGAGATATGGTTTAAAAAATCAACCGGTTTTAACACAACGAGAAGTTGCTAAAAAATTAAATATAAGTAGAAGTTACATATCTCGACTAGAGAAAAAATCATTAGAAGAACTTAAAAATATATTAAATAAATCTGATTACTTATAAACTTAGAATGAAATGCTTTTAAGTAAATTGAAAGGATAAATATTTTAAAATAGTCTATAATGAAACATGATATATTCTTATATTATTGTGGGATACCTATACTTTGTTTTTTTAATAGTTGTTTATAAACAACAGAAAAAAAATAAAAATGATGCTCTTTTTTTAACTAAAACAACCACACTATATAATAAAAGTAAAATTTATAATTTTTCGCGCACTTTAGACCGCAGTATTTATTTTCAAAATATTAACATTAATATTTTAATAGGAACACTTGAAATAAATTTAATCTATAAAAAAAAGTGTTATACGGCTTTGCTATACAAATTAAATAGGCAAACATTGTTTTCAAAAATAGAAATTGAAAATAAAAAAATTTATATAAAAATTACATCTTTTGCATCAAATATTATATTATTTATTTCGAATATTAAAAAGTTAAAACTGCTTACTTCCATCAATATAAAAACGAAAAATAAATGCTATCAGGTTAATAAAAGTTTAAAAAAAGTCATAATTATAAGTGATAAAACAACTTATATTTCATCAAGTGCAATTATAAATAAAGCTCGAATATATTATAAAGAAAATTTAAATAAATTTAATATATTATTATATGTAAACAAAAATACTAGTTTATCATTTTATGATATAGGGAATATTGTATTTGTCAATAGTTTACTAGATTATGTCAATTATTCAACAATATGTGACAACTATTCCTATCCTGTTGTCAACAATATACAAATAGGTGACAATTACAAAAATATTGATATTGCTATAAATAAACTAAACTTTACATTTAGCCATTATAAACTTGATTTTTTAAGACTGAAAAATAAAGCAATATCCGAGTTTATAGTTCAAAATAAAATCACAAATTTTAGTGAATATATTAATATTTTTGACACGAGTATTTTTTTAAATTTTTCTTATGAGCATATAAAACTATATTGCTTTTCAAAAAAACTTTATTGTTTATTTTTGAAATATTTTTTATCACAAATTCTAGGCATTAAAATTAGAGCAAATACTATTAAATTTCTTAAAATTAATTCGCAAATTTCTTTTGACATTTTAATTAATAAACAAATAATTAACATTAAGCGGAGTCATTATAATATTGATTTTATAAAGGATAAAATACAGTTTAGAAACCTAAATTTTATAAGAATTTAATTTTGTTTGTTATCATATTATTTATGTGATACAATTTTTATATTATAATAAAAGTTGTAGTATATGAATTTAATTAATACTAATATAAGAAAAAATTCCCCTCTTGCAGATAGAATGCGCCCTAAAATTTTAGATGAATTTTTAGGACAAGAACATTTAATTTATAAAAATAGTTTTTTATGGAGAGCAATAACTTCCAATTCATTAGGAAGTTGCATTTTTTATGGACCGCCCGGAACTGGAAAAACAACCCTGGCTAATATTATTTCCAACACATGCAATGGTATTTTTAAAAAATTAAACGCTGTAAGTTCTGGTGTTGCAGATGCAAAAAAAATTATTGCAGAAGCAAAAACAAACTTAGAAATGTATGGAAAAAAGACTTTTTTACTTCTTGACGAGTGTCATAGGTGGAGCAAGGCACAATCAGATTGTGTTTTGGAAGCTATTGAAAATGGGACAATAACATTTATTGGTTCAACCACTGAAAATCCTTATATTAACATGACTAGCGCAATCGTATCTAGGTGCAGAGTTTTCGAATTTAAAATTCTTAATGATAAGGATATTAAAAAAGCCATATTAGTTGCAAAAGACGATAAAGAAAATGGATTTGGGAATCTAAAAATTAAAATAGAAGATGATGCACTTAGCCATTTAGTGTGGGCAAGTGCAGGTGATGCCAGGTGTGCTTATAACGCTTTTGAACTGGCAGTTAAAACAACACCTCAGGATAATTTAGGCGTTATTAAAATAACAAAACAAGATATTGAACAATCTATTCAAAAAGGTTCAATAAGCATAGATGAAACGACTAGTTATGACTTACTGAGTGCGTTTTGCAAAAGTTTACGAGGGTCTGATAGTGATGCCGCACTTTTCTACTGCATGAAATTAATAAATAGTGGTTACGATCCACTTATTATTGCTAGACGATTAATTGCTCATGCCAGTGAAGATATTGGTATGGCAGACACAAACGCTTTACTTATTGCAATAAGTGCACTTACTTCTTGCGAAAAAATTGGTATGCCTGAATGTTTGTTAACTTTATCTCATGCAATAATCTATATATGTGAGGCTGAAAAAAGCAATTCTGTATTACTTGCAATGGACGCAGCAAAAAAAGATGCGCAAAATTATATCAATGTTAAAACTCCAAATCATTTAAAAAACCATACAACAGGGTATAACGACAAAACAGGAAATTATAAATATCCTCACGATTATGGCGGATATGTTAAACAACAGTATTTACCAACTGAACTTAAAGATAGAGTTTATTATAAACCAAGTGAAAACGGAAAGGAAAAAAACTTGGTTAGGAAGAAGTTTAAATAAATAAGATTTTATTTTAATACTTTATTATTTTTTAAAAAAAATAAAATTATAAATAATAGCAGTAATACTGTTAGTTAAAATAAAATCCAACTCTGCCGTACAGTAGATATTTAAAAATTTAGCTTAAATTTTTATGTAAAGATGCCACTAAAATCATTTCATTACTTTTTTAAATATCAAAAAAAAATAAAAAATGAAATAAAGAATTATTTTAAACAAGCATACATTATTCATCTATTAATATATTATTAAACAAAATAAATTAACTCATTTTACTATTTATTAGCAAAATATTATCTTTATATCTAAAAATATTTTTGTGGTTTTAATTTTTGCTATTATATAACTATTAGTAAATAATAAAAGTTGCAAGAACTACCAATAGGGAATAAAACCACGCGTAAATATCCCCAAATATATTATAGTCTTATAAATTATTATCATTAATATTAAATTGCAAAATTAAAATGAATATTAATATAATAAACCAAAAATTAACGCTTACAAATTTAAACTTTTATATTGAACTACAAAATTATATGGAAATATTAATATAATAAACCAAAAATTAACGCTTACGCTTACAAATTTAAACTTTTATATTGAACTGCAAAATTAAATATAATAAACAAAAATTAACGCTTATACTAAAATAATTAAAACTTTTCAATTTTAATAATGTGATTAATTTAATAAAAAGTTTATAAAAACTAAAAAATTAATCTAAAATATTTTTATATATTTAAGAGCAAATACAAAATAAAACGGAGAGAAAATGACATACGATTATGCAGTTATAGGTGGAGGAGTTATAGGATCTGCCATATTTAACAAGTTAGTTAGAGTGGGGAAAAGTTGTGTGATGCTTGAAAAAAACAACGATGTTTCAGTCGGCGTTTCAAAAGCGAACTCAGGTATTGTTCACGCTGGCTTTGATGCACCACAAAATTCTCTAAAAGCAAAGTTAAATGTTTTAGGCAATAAAATGATGCCAAAGTTATGCGAAGAGTTAAAGGTTAGATATAAAGAAATTGGTGCATTAGTGGTTGCCGATAATAATGCAGAAATAAAAAAATTATACGAAAATGGTTTAGCAAATGGAGTTTCAGGTTTAGAAATAATTGATAATGAAAAATTAAGACTACTTGTTCCAAAACTGTCTAATAAAATGACCTGCGCACTATATGCCAAAAATTCCGGCATAATTTTACCGTATGAATTAACAATCGCTCTTGCAGAAGAAGGAGTTATAAACGGTGGAGTTGTTGAATTAGAGTTTGAGGTTGTTAAAGTAACTCGCAAAAATAATACTTTTTCGCTATTTAGTGAAGATGGAAAACAAGTTAACGCTAATTATGTCATTAATGCTAGTGGTATGTATTTTAATAATGTTTCTAAAATCTTAAACGCTGAAATTTATAAGATTATATACAGAAAAGGTGAGTATTTCTTACTAGACAAATGCGAAACAAATTTAACCAAACACACAATTTTTCCTTTGCCGTCAAAGATTTCAAAAGGTGTGTTAGTAACTCCAACTATTGATGGCAACATTTTAATTGGTCCAAACTCTATTCAAAAGGAAGATTATAACCCTGAAACATCAATGGTAGGATTAAAAGAAGTTAAAAATAACGCAATTAAAAATTTTCCTAATATTGCTTTTAATAAAAATATTAGAAACTTTGCTGGTGTTCGAACGATTATTGGTGATGATTTTGTTATTGAAAAAAGTAAATTACAAACAAATTTAATAAATATAGCAGGTATTTGTTCGCCCGGTCTTAGTGCCAGTCCTGCAATTGCGGAAATGGTTGTGAGAGACTTGCTCGAAATAAAAACTCCTGAAAGGACTATGATACCTAGAAAAAAAATTGAAACTATTAATAATAAATCACTTGAAGAAGTAAATAAACTTATTAAAAAAGATAGTAATTATGGAGTTATTGTTTGCAGATGCGAACAAGTTAGTTTAGCTGAGATTATTCAAGCATTAAACAGCCCTTTAAAACCACGCTCTATTGATGCAATTAAACGCAGGACGCGTGCGGGAATGGGAAGATGTCAGGGTTCCTATTGTTTAAATTCAGTGCTTAAAACAATTGCTATTGAAAAAAATATACCCATCGAAACCGTTACTAAAGAAAACAAAGGTAGCGAAATAATTATCGGCAATATTAAAGAAATAGGCGGTGACAATTAATGAATTATGATGTGATAATTATTGGTGGTGGTGCTGCTGGTATGGCAAGCGCCATAGAAAGTGCAAAACTTGGTGCAAAAACTCTGCTTATTGAAAAAGATGGAAAACTGGGAGGAATTTTAATTCAATGTATTCATAACGGGTTTGGTGTTAAATATTTTAAAGAAGAGTTAACTGGTCCAGAATATGCTCATAGATTTGAAACTATTGTTGCTAAAAACGATATTGAAGTAATGCTAAATACATTTGTTTTAAATGTTGGAAACGATAAAAGCGTTACGATAATTAATAAAAATGGAATGAAAATACTGCACGCAAAAGCAGTTGTTCTTGCGATGGGATGCAGAGAAAAAACTGCAGGTTCAATTAGTTTAACGGGAGTTCGCCCAACTGGAATTTTCACTGCAGGTCAAATACAGCGTATGGTAAACATTTTAGGAAAAATGCCGGGAAAAAATATTGTTATCTTAGGAAGTGGTGATATAGGTTTAATAATGGCGCGTCGCCTTACTTTTGAAGGTGCAAAAGTTGAAATGGTGATTGAAATTATGTCAAACACAAGCGGATCAGCACGAAATGTTCAACAATGTTTAATAGATTTTGATATTCCGCTTCACTTTAACACAACCATAACAAGAGTAGTTGGCAAAAATAGAGTTGAAGGAATTTATTATGCAAAAGTTGATGAAAAATTCAATGTTATTGATAGTAGCGAAAAGTTTTTAAAATGCGATTGTATTTTACTTTCTGTTGGATTAATTCCTGACAACAGCGTAATATCTCAACTTGCGCTAAGTCGAATAACAAACGGTGCTATGGTTGATGAGTATAGAGAAACAACTATTGAAGGAATTTTTGCTTGCGGAAATGTGTTGCATGTTCATGACCTTGTTGATAATGTAACAGAAGAAGCAATTATCGCAGGAAAAAACGCAGCGCTTTATTCACAACAGAAATTAATTAAAGGAAAAAAATATAATATCTTTTCTGGTAATGGTGTTCGATATAATATTCCAAACACTGTTTACAACGGAAGCGGAGAAGTTGAAGTGTTTTTTAGAGCAACTGAAAAATTTATAAAACATAGTATAGCTGTTAAATCTGGAGAGATTATTATCGCTAAAAAATTTGTTCCCTCTATAATACCTGGTACAATGCAAAGTATTAAAATTGATAAATCTAAAATTGATAATGATATTGAAATAAGTATTCAACTTTAAGTTTAGGAGAAGAAATGGAATTAACATGTATTAAATGCCCAATAGGATGCAGAGTGACAATTAAAGAAAATACAAGCGGTGATTATGAAGTTAGCGGAAATTTATGTCCGTTAGGTAAACAGTATGCTCTAGAAGAAATGACTGCACCTAAAAGAATAGTGACCTCTTTAATTCGCGTAAATGATAAAGTTTATCCTTGTAAAACATCAACTGCTATTCCAAAAGATAAAATTTTTGAAGTATTAGAAGAAATTGGCAAACTTAAAATTTTTTCTGCGAATGTTGGAGATGTTGTTGTTAAAAACATATTAAATACCGATGCAGATATTGTTATTACAGGAACTAATTAATAAAATAATTTATATAGAAATTAACATATGCTCTTTTACGAATTTATTATTTATAGTTTCGATATTTTACCAAAACTAAATAAGTATTGTTACTTCTACTTATATTTTTTAAATTATTCAAATTTAAGTCCGAGTCGCTGCTTTTTACAATTGCATTTTTATTAAGCACGCTACAATGTAATTTTTTTAAAATAGGAAGTCCACCAGGATATTCAATTATTTCTTAATTTTAGATTCAATGCATCTTTAATATATTTAATTTTAATAATTTTAGTGAAACAGATGATAAACAACAGCAGTAGCACAGTCAAAAGTTTCAAATTTAGCTTTTTTTAAGTCGCTTTGTCTTAGTGGGAATGAAAATCATGATAAATTAAACTTATGAGAAAAGTATTTCACTTTTCATAAAAAATAAGCAATGAAAAAGTGACTTTCCAATGAGGCTATCTATGTAAAAACAATGATTGGTGGAGGGTCATTACAATTTTTTATAATTTTATTTATTTTTATAGAAATTTTTGTATGTTTTTTTAAAAAAATTTTTTAACTTTATGAGATTAATATCTTATTATAAACGAAATTTTATGATTTTTTATAAAAAATATAGTTTTGTTTGAGTCAAATTTATTTTATTAATATATTTGACTTTTATTTTTTTTTATATTAAACTGTACTTGGTATATTTAAGGGTAGAAAATTATTTATATCTTAAGGTTTAAAATTATATTCACTTAAATCCAGTGAAAATGGTTTAATAACTTCAAAAAATTTTCAAAACAACCCGATTTATAGATTATTAATTTATTTTATTATATATGTAAAACTTAACAAATTTTTAATATTTGTTTCTTTAAATAAAATTTTAATATATTAATGACTTTAATTTGGTTGTTTAAATCACAAACTTATAAAGGAGAATAAAATGATAACAATGCATTTATTGGCATTGTCTAGTTTTGGTTGGACAACTATAATCATAGCATTAACTCTTGCTCTAGCAATTCCTGGAACAATCATTATATTTATGGCAGTTCAAAAAAATAAATCAGGTAAAAATAAATTGCTTGCTAGCAACATTCTGCAAGAGGCTAAAAATGAAGCTAAAAATTTAAAAAAAGAAGCTGTTTTAGAAGCTAAGGAAGAAGTTCAAAAACTAAAAGAAGAAAATGATGCCGAATTAAAAGAAAGAAGACTAGAAATTCAAAGAGCAGAAAATAGAATTATTCAACGCGAAGATTTTATTAATATGAAAGAAGAAGCTCTTGAAAAGAAAAATGATAACATTGAAAACTTAAGAAACGACTTAAAACGAAAAGAAGACCTCGCAAATAAAAAACTTGAAGAACAACAACATACACTTGATAAAATAACCAAAGAATTAGAAAGAGTTTCAGGACTCACAAAAGAAGAAGCAAAAAAAGAACTTATAGTTAAATTTGAAGAAGAAGCAAAAAGAGATGCGGTTGTGCTAGTTCGAAATATTGAAGCAAAAGCAAACGAAGAAGCAGAGAAAAAAGCAAAAGAAATTTTAACTTTAAGTATTCAGCGAACTGCTGTTGATCATACTAGTGAAGTAACAGTTTCAACTGTAGCACTTCCTAATGATGAAATAAAGGGCAGAATAATAGGTCGTGAAGGAAGAAATATAAGAGCACTAGAAAACGCAACTGGTGTAGATTTTATTATAGATGACACTCCAGAATCAGTTGTGCTAAGTTGCTTTGATCCTGTTAGAAAGGAAATTGCGCGTATTTCGTTAGAAAAATTAATTATGGATGGAAGAATTCATCCTGCAAGAATTGAAGAAATGGTAGAAAAAGTTACGCGTGATATTGAAAATACCATTAAAGAACAAGGTGAAGCAGCAGTGTTTGATGCAGGGGTTCATGGAATGCATCCGGAACTTGTAAAATTACTTGGCCGTTTAAACTATAGAACAAGTTATGGACAAAATTGTTTAAAACACTCATTAGAAGTTTCTTATTTGGCCGGACTACTAGCTGTGGAAATTGGTGCTAATGAAAAAGTTGCTAAGATTGGTGGACTTCTTCACGATATTGGTAAAGCAGTCGACCATGAAACAGAAGGAACACATATTAGTATTGGCGTTGAACTTGCAACTAAATATAAAGAAAGCAAAGCAGTTATTCATTGTATTGCAGCACATCATGGTGGAGTTGAATACGAATCGCTAGAAGCAATTCTAGTGCAAGTGGCAGATGCTATTAGTAGTTCACGACCGGGTGCAAGAAGAGAATCTTTAGAAAAATATATTAAGAGATTGCAACAACTAGAAGAAATTGCAAACTCATTTGAAGGTGTAGAAAACAGTTATGCAATTCAAGCTGGTAGAGAAGTTAGAATTATTGTTAAACCATCAGAGGTATCAGACGAACAAACAGTTTTCTTAGCAAAAGATATTGCTTCTAAAGTCGAAAAAGAAATGGAATATCCGGGTCAAATTAAAATCAATATAATTAGAGAAACTCGAAGCGTTGATTACGCAAAATAAAATTTATTTCTTTATAAAAAAAGTTCTATATTAGAACTTTTTTTTGTTGTAAAGTAAAACCAGTTGTGGTGCGTGAAATATAAAACACTTTATATAGTATTATATTAAAGGAAATCAATATCTATTTAACTACGCTAGTTAAAAAAATTTTACTAAATAATTATGATTGGTTTCATTAGATATGCAAGTTAATATATCCATGGCATTAGCATTTATTGATTAAAAAAAATTTATGTGATAAGAAAAAAAGTTTATATCGCAAGGTGTATATCATGATAGAGTTAAAAATATTATAGAATATAGTTAATTTATTGCATGTTGTAAATATAGGCAATTCTATATGCAATATAAAAAAAATTTTAGCTAAATAATTATGATTAGTTTCATTAGATATGCAAGTTAATATATCCATGGCATTCATTTTTATTAATATATTTAATTATGTTTACATTAACGAATAAGATTAATTTAAAAGAAAATAGGTGAGTGCTATGCAAACTTAATTTATGAAACAATGGCGAATTTTAGCTATATTTATTATATTGCATAATAATATGCATAGTACTTTTCTACTTCTTTGTTATTTTACAAATGTTTATTGAAAGTTTATTAAAAAATTTTAAAAATAGTTTCATCATTTTTTATTAGCTCTTTTATATAGCCTTGTTTATTTTTAACAAAATTTAGTTTTTCTAAAATGTCATTGTTTGTTTTTATATTTAATTCTAGAAGAATTTTTTTTATATTCTTTTTTTTATATTTTTTTTGTGGTGTTAAATTTTTCATGTTAGTTGCTCCTTTTTTTAGTAGTATAACATATTCCTATGCATATTACAATTAAAAAATGTATTTTTAAAAAATTATTTAAAACAAATTTAAAAGTGTGTTTGTAGTTTACAGTTTAATAATCTATTAAGTTTTAAAAACTTTTAAAATTAATTAGCATTAATTAGCAATCATTTGTAATTAAATCGAATAAAGTTTATATATGTGGCAATAAATGTGAAGGGGAATTTGGCAACTGCCAAAGGGGAAATTCGTTCCCGTTGAGCTTTTAAAAGTTATTTGGAAAAATTTATATATACTATTAATTGCCACTAACGAAAAAAAATAAATAGTGTATAAAAAAAAGTAGTTGTTCAAACTACTCTTTTTGTTTTTTTCTTTCTGCTATTCTAATTCGTTCATTTCTCCTAATTAATTCATTATTAACTTTTATTGATAGTATAATGTATATTGCTAATGTTAGTATAAAAAATATTAATGCAAAAATAATTGTTGTTGTGTTGTGTGTTTGTTCATAACTTATAACTAATATTATTGTTATTAAAAATAGTATTGCAGTAGAAATTAGTTTAAGCCAATGAAATAATGTTGCTTTCATTGTTTTACTCCTTAAATTTTATAAAAACATTATAGCATAAGAATAATGTTAAAAAAAGTATATTATTTTATTATACAACTTTTACGAATTAGTTTTTATTTTTTTTAATATTTTTAAAAAAAATAGTTGATTTAGCAGCTTATAGCATATTATAAAATACAAACAATAAACTATTCGTAAAAGTTGCCTTTTGCGAATAGTTTAAATATATTTGATTTATAATTCTATTTAAGTTAAGCGTAAATTTTACTTTTTTAAACGCATGTTTTTTCTAAACTATTACCGATAAATCTCGCAAAAGACCCGTTTTGCAAATAGTTTGCCCCACCCTTTTTTAGTCTTATGTTATGCTACAAACAAGTTAAACGCATAACTTTTTTAATTGAATAATTTTCTCACTGCCTAATACTTGCAACCGCACACGCGACAACACGCGTGCAGTTGCTACAATGTAAATCTATACAAGCAGTCGTGCTAAATCACCTTACAAGTCATTTTCAGATGTATTTAAACCATCTCACTTGTAAAATGTTTGCATACAAAAACTTGCGTTGCAAGTTCATGCATTTGACAAGTTTGTTGGTTTAAATTCTTGCTAATTAAGACTTGTAAGGTTAGCTTTATATTCATGCCCTAGTCTACCCTCAAACTATCAAGGTTTATACAAACTCGCAAAACTCGTTGCCTTTTGCGAATAGTTCAAATTTCCTTGAATATAGGATAATATAGTTTTTTATTTGTAAAATATATTAATTAATACAAGCACTTATGCTTTGAAAAGTTGTAAAAGAAAGAAATAGTCTTTTAATTGTTTTCTATGAGTTACATAATCGGGCATAATGCTTTCAATTATATTATAAAATTTTTTCGAATGGTTCATTTCTATAACATGAGCAAGTTCGTGAATGATTATGTAGTCAATAAGTTTATGCGGGAGCATTATCACACGATAATTTATCTTAATGTTTCCGTGTAAATCACAACTCCCCCACCTATTTTTACTGTTGGAAATTACTAATGTGTTGTAATCTAATTGCATAAGATTGGCAAAATATTCTATTCGTTCACCTAAAACTATATTTGCCATTTTGATATACCATTTTTGTATTTTTAAATGCAATTCATTTTTTTCTAAGCCTTCTGGCACCAAGAGATTAGTTGAACTAAGTTCAATCTTTTTTATTCCAGCCACCGCACATGGTACATATTTCTTGCCACAAAAACTAAACGCTTTATAGTTTAATAACTCGTTATTGTTGATTAGTGTTGATTGGATTTCATTTCGTTTTTTTGTTATCCAACTTTCTTTATCAATTACAAACGACATTATTTTTTCTATAGGCAGTCTTTTAGGTGCGTGAACAATCACCTCACCTATTTTTGAAATAGTTATAGAAATGCTTCTTCTATTTGTTTTTATAATTGCATCAGGATTTATCATATTTATAGCATATCATTATATTTAAATTTTTCAAATTGCATTTTAAATAAAAATAGCGTTTTTAAACAAATTTAGTAGAATTTTTGCTACTATGCATAGTACTGAAAAAACTGCTTAACATCTACTCAACTTGTCATTTTCATTTGACAAAATAAACGCAATTTAATATTATTATATTATAACATACGAAAAGGAAGAATGTATGGCGAAAAAACGAAAAAAGCCTGCATCAAAAGGATCTGTTAATAAAGTTATTTTAAAAACTCTTTTAACTGGTAAAAAATATGGTTACGAAATAATAAAAGAAGTTGAAGAATATACTAACGGCAAGGTTGTTTTAAAACAACCTAGTCTTTATAGTTCTCTTTCTCGCTTTGAGTTAAAAGGATATGTTACTTCTTATTGGGAAGATAGTGCTATAGGTGGAAGAAGGCATTATTACTCCCTCACTCCTTTAGGAAAAAAATATTATAATGAAACTTTTACTAATGAAAAAACTGAAGATATAGAAGATGAAGACACAATAGATATAAACATAAATATTGCTAACGACAAAGAACAAGAAATTCAAAATAAACCTTTTATAGACAATTCGAAAATCACAAATGATAATTTTAATATTCATATTCAAAATAAAATACAAAGCTTACTTGAAACCGATGAAGATAAAGACAATGTAAGCAAATTGAATGAAAGCCATGCAAGTGAAAATTTTACACAAAATAATAATGAAACACTTGCGTTATCTTCTGTAAGTAATAGAGAAGACATCAAAGTATTAAATGATACCAAAATTGGAGAGGTAGTTAAAACAAAACATAATGAATATCAAACAGTTCTAAATAACTATGAAAATAATATAAAAGATGGAAACATTAAAGAAATAGTTGCTGAAGAAGATTTAAATGAAATGCTAATAAAAATGCAGGATAAATCTACTGCCAAAGAAGATGTATTAAAAAGCACAGCTAAGCTCGCTGAACAAGTTGCAAAGTTTAAAAATACATATACTATGCCAAAGGAAGAAAACGAAGAAAATGAATCAAATAAAACAAATGAAGATGTTATCTTAGATGCTGAAATTATTGAAGAAGTTTCCGAAAATAATGTTCACGTAAATGCTATTAATATGTTAGATAGTTATAAAGATTTTAGTTATAAAAACCCGACTCCTACCGACAATACCGGTGAAGTTTCAAATAGAATTAAAGAAATTAAAAGTTTGTATGACGAAATTAAAACACAAAGTAGTAAAATGGATGCTATAACTAATATTGACAGTGATAACACTCGTAAACCCTTAACCCTTCTCGAACAACAACGCAGACAAGCATCAATGGAAAAATTATACGGTTCAAATATAAATATGCTTCCAGAAAAATCTTCTATTAATCAAATAAATGAAAATGTTGAGAAGATTAATATTTTGTCGCCCGATTTTAAAATACAAAAAGAAGATAATGATAATTTTCAAAACTTTAAATCATCACTTAAAGCAAATAACTTTAAATTATCTAAACTTTCTAATTCTATAACTTCTCCTTCTAATATCCTTTCTACTACTTCTTCTAATTCTAGTGGCCTCGATGCTTTAACTAGAATGATAGAGTTAGGCTTAATTACTCTTTTTAATTTCTCGACTAATTGAGGTTTATTTGTACAAGATATTACTTTGCCTTTTTCAAAATTTAATTTAGCCATCTTACCCATGTGTTGGGCTAAAGGGCCAATAGTAAACAAATATTCAATTTCCGTAGAGTCAATTTTTAAGCCAATTTCCTCATGCATTTTTACCTCTTCTTCACCTAATCCTAGCATATCCCCAAGAACTACAATTTTTTGTTTATATTGTTTCATATTATAAAGGGTGTTTAATGCTGCCAAAACACTAGATGGATTTGATTTATATGAATCATTTAATATGGTAAATCCCTCTGCATAAACTAGTTCGTTTCTCATTCCAGTTTTTTCAATATGATATAGGCCTTCTTGTATAGATTTAAAAGGTATATTAAAATACTTAGCCACTGTAATAGCAGCTGTAGCGTTAAACATATTATGGGAACCTAGCATTGGAATATAATAATTTTCTGGATTAGGGTATGTCAATTTAAAAGATACACCATTTTCATCTACTATGCCTAATTCGCATTGGTAATCGTTAAAATCTTCTTTTCCATAGGTTAATATTTTTTGTTCTATATGAAGTTTTTCTATTTCTTTTTTTAGAATAGGGTCATCTCCGCAATATACAAACAATCCATCTGGTCTTAAGCCTTCTAAGATTTCTAGTTTTGCCTTTGCTATATTTTCTCTCATTGAATCTATATACGGAGCAAACTTTGGTTCCTGTGCCACAACGATACTATCTATATTCCCAATTTCATATCCATGTTCTTTCATAATATTATGTACTTTTTCTAAGAGTACCATACTTGAAATATCCTTGTATTGCATATCTGTATCAGGAAAGTACTTGCCAATATCACCTAGAGCCAAAGCACCTAAAATGCTATCCATTATGGCATGTATTAAAACATCTGCATCTGAGTGACCAAGCAATCCTTTGTGATGAGGAATTTCAACTCCTCCTAATATCAATTTTCTTCCTTCTACCATTTTGTGTACATCGTAGCCTATTCCTGTTCTCATGACAACCCTTCCTATTTTTTCTATTATCTGCTTTGAAAAAGAAAGTCTCTTTTTTCAAAAATCATTTCTTTGTCCTTAAGAATAGATTCCGCAATAACTATATCTTCTGGAGTAGTTATTTTTATATTTTCATAACTTCCCATAATCATCTTGACCTTGCAACCCATTCTTTCAACAAGCATACTATCATCAGTTCCCACAAATCCATCTTCTCTTGCAGACTTATATGCCTTCATAATAGTATCATATGAAAAACATTGAGGAGTTTGTGCTGCCCAAATTGTGCTTCTATCTGGAGTATTGGATACACCTTTTTCTCCATCTACAATTTTGATAGTGTCTTTTACTGGCACCCCAATTACGCAACTACCATACTTTACAACCCCTTCTATACCATCCACAATATTTTCTATTTTCACAAAAGGTCTAGCACCATCATGAATCAAAACAATACTTGCATTCCCATTTAGCGCCAACAATCCATTATATACTGAATCCTGTCTTTCCTTTCCACCTTTAACTACCTTCACGTTCTTTTTAATATTGTATCTTCTCACTATCTCTCTTTTACAATATTCAATTTCTTCTTCTCTAGCTACAACTATTATTTCATCAATATATTTACATTTTTCAAATTTCTCCAACGCATGAGCAAGAACAGGTTTGTTGTCAATGAAAATAAACTGTTTATTTATCCTGCTTCTCATCCTGTTACTCATTCCTGCAGCAGCTATTATTGCCGAAACGTAGTAGCCTTTATACATTATCATTCACCTCTTAGTCATTATAACATAATAAAAATTAGCAAGAAATACATTTATTAAAATATATTGTCCAATAAACAAAAAAATATTAGAGCCTGGTTTTTTCCCAGGCCCTATTAATATCCTATACAGCTCTATCTACTGCTGATTTTGGCTTTGCAAATATCATTCTTCCAGCTGATGTTTGTAGCACACTGGTGACAAGTACTCCTATAGTATCTCCAATATGTTTTTTTCCACCTTCAACTACAATCATTGTTCCATCATCAAGATAAGCAAGCCCTTGACCTGATTCTTTGCCATCTCTTATAACCTGTACTATCATTTCTTCTCCAGGAAGAACTACAGGCTTAACAGCATTTGCCAATTCGTTGATATTCAAAACATCTATTCCTTGCACCTCTGCTACCTTGTTCAAGTTGTAGTCATTGGTGATTACCTTGCCTTTTATTAGTTGAGCCAATTTCAGTAGCTTAGAATCTACTTCCTGTATATCATCAAATTTTTTGTCATGTATTATTACTTCAATATCTAGTTCTTTTTGAATCTTGTTCAATATATCTAAGCCTCTTCTACCTCTGTTTCTTTTCAATGAATCTGAAGAGTCTGCAATATGCTGTAATTCTTCAAGAACAAATTCAGGAATTATTAACGGTCCTTCAATAAAACCAGTTTTACATATATCAGCAATTCTACCATCAATGATGACACTTGTATCTAATATTTTGGGACAAGATTTGCTGGCAATCTTTCCGATCCTTTCTTTCGCTGGATTTCTTTTGAAAACACCCAAAGAACTGGTAAAATCTTCTCTTTTCCTAGTAGGTACCTTAATTCCTAAATAACCGAAGATCAGATACAATACGATAGAAACTATGACTCCTAGATAAGGTCCCATTTTGTAGAATGGCTGACTTAAAAGATATGCAATAACTAACCCAACTATTAATCCAACAGATCCCAAAATAATATCTAAAGCCGGTATTTTCTGAAGCTCCGTTTCGAAAAAATGCACAAACCTTTTTCCTCTTTTAATGAAATATGGGGACATAAATAAAAAAATAATTCCTGATATCAAACTTACACCAATAATTACAAACAAGCCCCACAGACCTAGTGCTGATGCATCAAAAACCTTTAGGACTTTTAATGCAGTTAATATACCATATCCAATCAAAATTCCAATCAAAGTAATGACACTTTTAGCAATTTTATCTGCCATTAAATCACCTCCTCATTTATATTATTTATTTCCATAATAACATAATTATATAACTATACTATACATAATTCTTATCATACTAAATATTTTAAACCGAAGGGCAATCAATCATATCATTTATAATCCTTTCAGTTTCGTCTTGATTTATACCTTTTGACAATACTATTTCACTGATAAGCATTTGCTTGGCACTATTTAGCATTTTTCTTTCACCAGTAGATAATCCTTTTTCCTTATCTCTGATCATTAAATTTCTAACTACAGAAGCAATTTCATAAATATTCCCACTTTTAATTTTATCCATGTTTATCCTATAACGTCTATTCCAGTTTTGGGGCATTTTGGTTTTACTTCCCTTTAGAACCGCAAAAACACTTTCTATTTCATCATCATCAATTACTTCCCTGATACCAATATCTTCAACATTATCTACAGGTATCATAACTTTCATATCTCCAATAGGCATCTTCATAATGTAATATTTTCTTTTCTCCCCTAGTATCTCCTTTTCTTCTATGGCAACGATAATACCTGCACCATGCATAGGATAAACAATTTTATCACCTATATCAAACATAGTGACAACCTCCCATATTAAAATTACTATAATATTATTATACAGTAGCAGGGAATGATTGTCAAATTTTATATTTTACCACATTGGTTCATATTTTGTCAACTAAATATTTCTTCACAATCTTTCCTGTAAATCCAACTTATATATTTAAAGAATTATTTGACAACTGCTTGTCTAGGTACTTATAATTAAAATATAAAATATTATATTATTTGACTGGGGTGGGAGCAATGGACAGAAACGAAATTTCTATTGATAAAACTATAATCTATGATGATTTTCAAAACAAAGTTTCTGAAGTTCTGGTTAGACATAAGAGTGTATTAGATATAATCACAAAGCTTGATGAGTACAATGCAAGAATCAACAGAGCAGTTGTGAAATCAGTTACTTCTTGTGGCTGCATTTCAATAGATGCTTCTAGGCAAGAATACAACAAAGGAACTTTAGAAGAAGTGCGAAAAGAATTAAAAACTCATGTGGAAGGAGAGCTTTGTGAAATTTGCAGGGAAAAAGTTGAAGAAGAAATAGGTTCGTATCTTTTCTATCTTGCAGCCTTGTGTGATACTTTAGATATTAACTTGACAGATACAATGCTTAAAGAATATAGAAATTTAAAAACTCTAGGAATTTATAACCTTAAGTAATTAAATCTGTAATATACTTATTCTAAAAAGTGTAATAAAATTAAGTTTCTTAACTTTTTTATTACACTTTTTATAACCCATAGGAAAGTTCTCACTTCTTTTTAGTCTTATTAATCAGAACTTTTTAATCAGAACTTTCCGTACTTGGGTTTCAAGAAAAGCTACATCTAATGCTTCAATAGAAGCTTTTCTTATTTTATGCCAAATGTCTATCTAAAAATGATTGCTCCTGATATCTTCTTAAGCCATCCTTTATACTTCTTGCCCTTACTTCACCTATTCCTTCCGCCAAGTCAAGTTCTGACACAGATGCTTTTAATATCTTCTGAAATGAACCAAACATATTTATTACATTTTCTAATACATTTGAAGGAAGTCTAGGTATTTTGCTCAATATTCTATACCCCTTTGGGTGTACGGGAATATCAAGTGAAGCTATCCCATTTTCATACCCTATATTTTTTGCTATATTGTTAAGATCCAACAGTTCCTCTGATGTAAGTTGAGACATTAAATGTCTTATCTGCATATATGATACTTCATTCCCCATATTTGAATAATCTCTTAAGATATTCATGCCATCTTCCTCTACACCACTCATAAGCTCATCCAATTGCATACTTATAAGTCTGCCTTCATTTCCTAGCTCAAGTATATACCTTTCAATTTCATCCGATATTCTTGTGACCATTTCAATTCTTTGAAGAACCTTTACTACGTCAAAAACTGTAACTAAGTTTTCAAATTCGAGAGCTGTCAAGTTGTTCATTCCTTGATTTAAAACATTTTTATATTTCTCTAACGTTTGAATAGCTTGATTGGCTTTGTTTAATATTTCATTTGAATCTTTCAATATATATTT
Source organism: uncultured Clostridia bacterium (assembly GCA_937874195.1). Taxonomy (GTDB): domain Bacteria; phylum Bacillota; class Clostridia; order Christensenellales; family UBA1242; genus UBA11490. The sequence goes on from CALNBM010000096.1 coordinate 36,929, forward strand.
GCTATTTCCTTTATAAAGAGTAATAATATTTCTTCTTTGAGATATAGCAATAACTAAAACTCCAGTCTGCTTAGCAACCCTTTCAGCCGTTCTATGACGGGTTCCAGTTTCCTTGGAAGTAATAGATTGATCTGGAACTAGTTGGGCATTTGCATAGAGTATTTTTTTTAAATCACTAGTGAGTACAATTGCACCATCCATTTTGGCAAGTTCATATAGATATGCAGGAGAATAATCACTGTTGATATTGAATCCCCCATCAACGATTTTCAATACGTCATCGCCATCTCCTATAACTATCAATGCTCCAGTCTTAGCTCTTATAACGTTTTCCAATCCTGATCTTAACAAGGTCCCGGGAGCAACCATTCTTAAAGATTCATATATGTCCTTTTTGAAGCTTTCATCTAACATGCCTTAACTACCCTCCCATAACTAGCTCTAATGCCTCTTCTACATTTTTAACCCCAATTACTTTCATCCTACCCACATCTTTTAAATCTTCCAGATTTGATTTGGGAATAATTGCTGTTTCAAATCCTAGCTTAGAAGCCTCTTTCAATCTTTTATCAATAAACCCAACAGTTCTTATTTCTCCTGTTAGACCAACTTCACCCATTACAGTTATTTTGGGGTCAATAGCAATGTCTCTATAGCTTGAAGCAATAGAACATATAATACCCAAATCTATAGCTGGCTCTTTTGTTTGGAGCCCCCCTACGATGTTTATATATGCATCATAATTCTGTAAAGGATAGCCAACTTTTTTCTCCAATACTGCAACCATTAGGACTACTCTATTGTAATCTATGCCCATAGCTACTCTTCTAGGCATGCCAAATACTGTTGAACTAACAAGGGATTGAATTTCCACAAGCATAGGTCTTGTTCCTTCTATACTTGGAACAACAATAGTTCCTGAAGTATTGATAGGTCTTCCCGAAAGGAGTACCTCTGAAGGATTCTTGACTTGTACCAACCCAATATCCCTCATTTCAAACATGCCAATTTCATTTGTAGAGCCAAATCTATTTTTTACAGCTCTTAAAATCCTATAAGTATGATATAGCTCTCCCTCAAAATATAGAACTGTGTCTACCATATGTTCAAGCACTCTGGGACCTGCTATTGCTCCCTGCTTTGTCACATGACCCACTATGAAAGTCGCTATACCGTCCTGTTTTGCAATTTTCATCAGCCCCAGGGTTGCCTCCCTGACCTGGCTAACGCTGCCGGGGGCTGATGTTATCATCGGATTATACATGGTCTGTATTGAATCTATTATAAGAATATCAGGCTTCATATCGCTCACATAAACATCAACATTCTGGGTATTATTCTCGGATACCAGAAATATATTCCCTGATCTGACGTCCATTCGGAATGCCCTCAGTTTTATCTGTGCGGTTGATTCCTCTCCTGATATATATAAAACTTTTCTGCCTTCGTTTCCTATGTTGTTTGCAATTTGAAGCAGCAATGTTGACTTTCCGATGCCCGGATCCCCTCCTACAAGTACCAGGGAACCCTTAACAATACCTCCCCCCAGAACCCTATCCAGCTCGCAATTGCCTGTGCTTAGTCTTTCCTCAATATCTTCCGAAATTTCCAATAGGGACTCCGGCTTTGACAAAACTCCCGCAAGTCTTTGCTGAATCTGGATATCCTTCTGTTCCACCTCTTCAACAAGAGTATTCCACTGTCCGCACTCAGGACATTTCCCCATCCATTTGGGTGATTCGCTTCCGCATTCGGTGCATACAAACTTAGTTTTTACTTTAGCCATTTAAACACCTCAAAAAAATATTGGATATTTCTATTATACTATAATATTCAGACGCCAGATACCAGATGCCAGACGCCAGAATTCTAGTATTGCTTCGAAGCCC
>CALNBM010000097.1 GCA_937874195.1 uncultured Clostridia bacterium
GACAGGGCAGTGCTTCGAAATCGGCAACAAAAACATACCGCCAATCCGTTGGGCAACATGCAGAAAGCCGACCGCACATTCAGGCACATTTGGTTTTGCCGACACGCAAAGCCAACGTAAAAAACCAAAAGAGCCTGAATTTTTGCCACCGCGCTTGAGATATTTCAAATAATTTGACTACTTTTGTCAAAACAATAATAGTCTAATGAAGTCATTTGGTGAGATAATTAAAGAAGCGAGAGAAAATAAAGGTTTATATCTAAGACAAGTTGCAGCTGAACTTGATATTGACCAAGCTATTATAAGCAAGTTTGAGCATGGAGACAGAAAACCTTCAAAAGAACAGGTAATTCTATTTGCTGAATTTTTTAAGCTTGACAAGGAAGACTTGTTAATTGCATGGTTAAGTGATAAGGTCGTGTATGACTTGAAAAATGAATCATTAGCTGATAAAGTTTTAAAGACTGCCGACTCCGGATATTTAACAAGAAGACTAGAAGCAGTTGCTCAAGAAATTGTTATATATGAAGAAGACTGTTTTGCAAGCAACGGCGAAAAGCCTAAAGGAATGATAGTTTCTGCAATAACAAAAGACAGCACACCAGTTTGCTCGTTAGCTCAACGCATAATTGGTAGAGTTAATATTGGGGATATTATCCATCCTAAAACTAAGAAGGTGATAGTTCCAAATGATACACTTATCACAAAAGATATGGCAGACAGTATTGTGGAAGCAGGAATTGAAAGCGTTAATATTCGAACAGTGCTAACATGCCGAAGCCGTCGTGGTGTATGTGCAAAATGTTATGGTAAAAACATGGCTAATAATGATTTGGTTCCAATGGGCGAGGCTGTTGGTATTATAGCAGCGCAAAGTATTGGCGAACCGGGAACACAGTTAACAATGAGAACCTTCCACACTGGTGGTATTTCAACTGTTGCCGATATAACACAAGGTCTACCTCGTGTTGCGGAAATATTTGAAGCGCGCAAGCCAAAAGGCGTTGCAACCATTGCGGAAGTTGCTGGTAAGGTGGAAATTAAAGAAGTTCAATCAAGCAGTAAAGAAGGCGGAAAGTATCACGAAATATTCGTTAGAAACCCCGAAGGTGACGGGCATTATGTTATCCCTTATGGATTAGCATTAATAGTTAAAAATGGCGAAATTGTGCAAGCGGGTACTGTGCTTACTGAGGGTTCTATTTATCCAAATGATTTACTTCGCACTCGTGGAGTGAAGGATGTTCAAGCCTACCTTCTTCAAGAAGTGCTGTCAACTTATTCTTCACAAGGTGTTGAACTTAACACAAAACATGTGGAAGTTATTATTAAACAAATGCTTAAAAATGTAAGAATTGAAGAATCTGGTTCAACGGGACTCCTTATTGGCGAAATTATAAACCATTTTGATTACGAACAAGCGAATGAAGAAGCACTTGCAAATGGCGGTCAACCTGCCACAGCAAAAAGATTAGTGCAAGGTATAACCAAAGCATCATTATCTAATCCAAGTTTCTTAGCGGCAGCAGCTTTCCAAGAAACATCTAAGGTGTTAACCGATGCGGCATTGAAAGGCAAAGAAGATAATCTTGTTTCATTAAAAGAGAATTTAATGATAGGTAAACAAATTCCAGCAGGCACGGGCTTTGAACCTATTCGTGAAATTAATCCTATAGATTTAACAGAAGTTAAAAAAGAAACAACATATATGGATGAAAGTGTTAGACAGTTGTTTGAAGAACCTGCATACGATGAAGCTTAAAATTAAACATTTTTAATCGTTTAATTAAATCAAAATATTAGAAAATGAAATAACACCTTAAATAATAAAGGTGTTATTTTTATGTATTTATTTGGAAATAGTTTATTTTTTTGGAATGCAACTAAAACTCTTAGTAAGTCTAAACTTTGTTATAGAAGTTTTTTTCTTAAATTTGTTTTTATAAAATCAAAAAAAATATGGAATATTAAAAAATTCAAAAATTGCTATTGAATTTAAACTAAGGTTTATGATATAATATCTTTAATGCAAATTTTTTAAAGTAAGGAAGCATTATTTAAAATTAGTAACTTGCAAAATTGTTATTAAACTTAAATTATAATTTTGATATATTTTAAAAAATATTTTTAAAGTAGGGGTAAACCGTGGATAAATTAAAAGAACATATAGCGAACAAAACAACCAATGAAGCAGCTTTTAATAAAACTTTATTAAAGGACAAAGAAGTGAGCGAAAGATTAGAAGAAGTATTGAGTGAATATGCCAATATGAATTTAAGTGATCTTTTAACCTTAACCGAATTTCAATATTTGCGCTCTGTTCGTGAAAACAAAAAAGAAATCATAACAGGGGATGATTTTAATACTATAACCACATTATATACTTTATCAAATGGTTCTGTACATGACATAATAGATATAATAGATGAAGATGAATATTCAATAAAAGTAGAAAATAGAGATATATCAGTTTTGGTTTCATGTGCCCCATATAATTTTTTCGTTCAGTTTAGTAACGAAAAAGGAATGGCTTCAATCGTATCATGTAATGACCACTTAGGTGAAGATGTTTCAATACGCATATCAAAAGCAGAAGCTTTAGGAGAAAGCTTTATAATTGATAGCTTCATATTAGATAGCTCTAGTAAAAAGCCAACAATTATTAGAAATAAAGAAATTATTCCATTAGAAAACGAAATAGAAAGATAATAAAATTTTCTTCTTTATAATTTATAGTTAAAAAACACTTATTTATGATATAAGTGTTTTTTTACTTAATTAAAAACTTTAAATATAAAGAACTGTTAAATTGAATTTCAGTTTGTTTGTAAAAAATATAAAACTTTAAAACTACTATTGAAACTAACCTAAAACTATGTTATAATTTATCACAGTATGATAAACTCAGGAGTAGAAACCATGAATTTAAAGGAATATATAATCCAAAAAGGCGGCATTACAACTTCTTTTAAAGCTTTTAATGAATATTTAATAAAAGACAAATTAGTATATAATAGCTTAAATAAATTGCTTATAAGGTATGCTGAAATTAATTTTAAAGAGTTTTTAAATATAACAGAGTTTCAATATTTGCGTTCAATTTTACATAATGACAAAGCAATCAAAAAGGGGAATTATTTTAAAGAAATTTCCATGTTATATTCTTTATCTAACGGAAAAATTTCAGATGTAACCGGAATGTTTAGAGACAAGTATAATGAATTTAAGAATAGGAAAAACACTTCGCTTCTTGTAGATTGCACTCCATATATTGTAGCGGCTGATTTTAAAAATAAAAATGGCGAAGGCGCATTTGAAGCTGTGAACAATCTACCTAACGGTGAAAAATCAATAACGACTTGGGAAACGAAGATAGATAAAGAAATACAGATTGGTTTTGTATTAGAAAAATCCAATGATAATTATAAAATTACAAAAAACAGGCATGTACTATCATTTGTAAAAGAAAAAGACAGGTAAGTTAAAATTGTAACTTGCGTTTTGATAGATTATGTTATAAATAACCCATATTAAACCTATTAACCAAATTTAAGTTAGGAGAAATGTAATGAATTTGAAGGAATATGTAACAAAAAAAGGCAGTGTCACAACTTCTTTTAAAGCTTTTAATGAATATTTAATAGAAGACAAATTAGTATATAATAGCTTAAATGAATTGCTTATAAAATATGCTGATATCGATTTTAAAGAGTTTTTAAAAATGATAGAATTTCAATATTTGCGGTCAGTTTTAAAAAATGAAAAAGAACTTAAAATAGGTGATGATTATTTTAACGAAATTTCTATACTTTATTCTTTGGCAGACGGCAAAATGATAGATATAACTGGGATGTATTACGAAAAGTATAACGAACTAATGAAAGAAACCAAAAATCCGCTCATTGTAGATTGTAAGCCACATAGAATAGCTGCTGAGTTTAGCAATAATAAAGGCGAAGGTGCGTTTATAGCCAAAAATGATCTTCCTAATGATAGAATTTTTATAACAACTTGGGAAACAAGAAAAGATAAAAAAGAAATAAAAAATGATTTTATACTGGATATTAAATCGAATAATAAAGATTATGAAATTATAAAAAACAAACAAGAAAGTTTAGTAAAAGAAAGATAATTTATAATTGGCAAATTTGAAAGCATTATTAAAATGTAATTAAAAAATAAAGAAAGAGTGCACAGTTTTGCAATAATTAAAAGTTTATGAGAAAGACATTTAATCAAAAATCAACTTATATCTTTATTTAAAATAAACATTGACATTTCACACTAGATATGGTATCATTTGTTATTGACTTAAAAAATTAGTTGAAATAATTATAGGAGTAAACTATTCATGAACGAACAAACCATCAATAATACAAATACACGCGAAAACATTAACAGGTCAATTATGAATGAAATTTTAAATCATGAATGGGCTAAAGGTAGTGCAATTTCACATGATTCGGAAAATAATCTTTTAAAAATAGTTACTGAAAAAGAAATAGAAAATAATGGCGAGAAAAAGGTGGTACATGATCTTCGTATATATCATGTTGAACCAAAGTCGACAACTTCACTACTATTTATTGCAAGCAATACGCTTGGTTTATATAAAGAAAAAAGTCCGCAAAACTTACAACAAGCGCTTGATGCATTAAAAGATGCTAATGAAAAATATGTAAATAACTTAACACAAGAAGAGAAACTTGCGCTATATGAAAGAGATTTTATTGAAGTGCCTGGTCATGATTGGATAACGAGAAATAATATTTTCTCAAAAGAAAAAGAAAACAATAGTATAAATTTAGAGCAAGAATTTGCGCATGCATAATGTTGAAGTAAAAAAATTTAAATTTAAATTGAAAAAGTCGTGATTACTCACGATTTTTTTATAGTAAAACCTATACGTTGTGTGAGGGAACCTTGCAGGGTATGTATTTTTAATTGAGTGATACCTAAGTGCCACGACATTTTTGGCGTAAAAGACGATAATAGAAAAATTAAAAAGTGTAAAATCTACTTGTATAAATTTACTTATAGAATAATAAAACTAATTTAAACAAATAAGTTTTGCTTAGTAATATAGTTTTTACTAAAATTTAAAATAATTGTTTTAAGTGTTTTGCTAAAAGGGCTTTTTTTGATATAATCAAAATAATTAGCTGGTTCAAGTCAGTTGTTTATTTTGTAAACAATGATTTTGCATTATGCAACTAGAATACACCAACATGGGTTTAAGAACTTTTCAAAGTTTAATATCCCGCAAGTTTATGGAGAGTTGAATGAAAAAGTATGTTTATCCTGCAATTATATATTTCGACGCCGAAAGCAAAGTTTATGTGCTTATTATTGAAGAATTGTGTTTATGTGTGGAAGGCGATTCTGTTGAAGAAGTGCACGCAAAAGGCGGGCAGTTTTTAAAGATATATGTGGATGAAGCATTGAAAGAAGAGATTGAAATTCAAGAGCCTAGAAATTTTAAAGAAGTTGCAGAAGAAAATCCAAAACAAATATGTGTGTTGGTGGAATATCAACAAGGTTAGTTTTAAATGTGAGATAATATTATCTCATATTTTTTTTAAAAGTTTAGAATACAAATTGAAAAACTATATGATAGGCAAAAAAATCACACGACTTTTTTTTAAGTGCGAAAAAAAACTAAAAAAAGTGGCTGTTATAGGCGGATACAGTTTTTATTATATTTTTATGCCTGTGTTTGAAATATTTTTAAAAATAATCACAAAAGACAATGTGTCGTTATAACTTATCACGAAGTTATTAATTAACTAATTTTTATATAACTTAATTATCTTTTTCCATTCTTTTAAGTTTTCGTCTGTTTCAATTAAATCGGTGGAGTCTATAAATAATAACGGACAGTGTGTGTTCGTTTTTAAATGTGCTAAATATTCATTAATGCCTTCCACGATATAAATTTGATTGTTTTTTGACAACACTTTCACATAGCCAATAAACTTTCCCTTTTCGATTTTTTTAGTTAGTTTTTCTAATTTTTTTTCTAATACATTTTGGCAACTCTCTAATGTTTGAATTTGTAATTTATTTTTTTGTGTGTGAGCTATTGTGAAAAGTTTTTCGGTTGTTGATTCTATTTTTATGTTTTCTATAATATAGTCGTATAAACTCATTTGTCTCTGTTCGCTGTTATATAGTTTTAGTCTGCTTCGTATTTGCTTTTTATCATAATTTCTATTGATAAGTCTTTCTTTTAAGATTTTTTTAGGTGCAGTTAAAAACACAGAAATAAAATCCACTTTTAGCTCTTTCAAGTTAGAAACGCCTAAAACAGATAAATCCTTCAAAATTATCTTATCTAAAGATTGTAATCGTTCTATTTCTTTTTTACTTATTCCGTAATAATTGCCATTAAATTTATCAAACTCTATTATTTCGCCTTTGTCAATTAGTTTTTCAAACTCCTCTTGACTTTCAATATAATAATAAGTGTCGCTATTGTCATCCGCACGGCGTGGTCGTGAGGTGTGAGAGCGTAAGAAATGCACATTATCATATTTTTCTTGAAGACTTTCAATTATAGTGTTTTTACCAGCACCTGCTGTTCCTGAAATAAATAAAAAAATGCTTTTTGCCATAATATTATCCTTACTTTGTTATTATATGTGTTTGAAATTTTTCTTTGAATTAATTTACTTGGACTGTATATATTTTAAAATTTTTTAAACCGAATTTAAACAATTAAAGTGGTTGTTAGTGTTTTGTACTTTTTAAAGTTTCATTGAAAAATTTCTATTTATTAAGATGTTATACCTTTTAAAATTTGTTAATTTTTTTTAAAAAAATACCCAAGTTTAATTGAATTTTGTTTTCTAGATTGTTTACGAGTTTTTTGAACTATCTGCAATTTCCTTTCGGTTGTTTTGGTCGTTATTATTTTAAATTTTAACAAGTGGGCGCATATATTCAAATAAGGTTGCTATCTTTGTTCTTGAATGTTTTTAAAGTGTTTGTATTAAAGCATTATTTTAATACAAACACGGGACTAATGTTATAGGGATTAGCGATATCAATATGTAGTCTCTCTCCCACTTTTATCCCATGTGTTTCTAAATGATTGAAAATGGTATTATAGCAAATTTCGGGGGTGTTGTTTTCTTCACTTAAATGAGCGAGCACCACTTGTTTTAAATTGTTATTAGCCAAATATGCTATAGCTTGAGCGCTTGATATATTACTTAAATGCCCAAAGTCTCCAAGGATTCTACTTTTTAACCGTGCTGAATATTTAGTGTTGGCTTTTACCATATCAATGTCGTGGTTGGCTTCCATTACTATTAGCGTGCTTTCTTCTAAGTTGTGTAATACACTCTCGTTTATCTGCCCAAGATCAGTTAGTATGCTTATTTTCTTTTCATTGTTTTCAATATTAAATCCACAACAAGGAACATCGTGAGGAATATTAAAAGCTTGAATTGCAAGGTCGCCAATAACAAAAGGAGTAAGCCCAAAAAAAACAAAGTGATGACGAGGAGCCCTCGATTTATTATAAATTCCGTATAGTGCGATATCGTTACAATAAATATGAGTACCATACTTTTTACATAATTGAGCGATTCCACGAACATGGTCGATATGTTCATGGGTTACTAGCACAGCGTCAAGATCGGCGGGAGTCATATTTAACATTGCCATTTTTTCTTCTAAGTTGGCTAGTGAAATACCACAGTCTATTAAAATTTTTGTTTTTTCAGTATAAACAATAATTGAGTTGCCTTTTGAAGAACTAGCAAGCGTACATAATTTCATTGAATAAACCTTTTATAAAATTTAGTTCTTTTATAATATCAAATAAAAAAGTTTTTGGCAAGTTATATAATAATAATTACCAAAAGTAAAATTTGTTAGTTTGTCTTCTTGCCATTATCACATTTTATGTTTGCTAAAAAAGAAAAAGTATTCTTAAATTGTGTAAATGTTTGTGTATTTCATAGTATTTCAATAAGTTTACTGTCACAATTTCTTTCGACTGGGGTTATGGTTGATTAAGTTCACAAGGTTAAAACTAAGTCAAGGTGATAAAATTAATGCTATTAATTTAGCATGCCAAAGTTATACGCACAAAAAAATTAAACGGATAAAGAGTGGTTAAACTAAATAAATTTTTAATTGATTTACTTAAAAAAATCTTATTAATTAAAATTAAAAACATTTTACTATATGAATAAATAAATTTTAAAAGTAATACCGCAGTAAATTTCTTGAACTAAAATTCTTTAAGTCAAATGCTCTTAATAGTAAAGAAAATAATTTAACTTTATCCTTTTAAGCGTATAACGCTCACTTTCCCGCTTATCCAACTATCAAAAAAGCCGTCCAGTTTTTGTCTGCTGGCACGTTCGAAAGTGTCTAACAAATGGCTTGGTGTAACATTTTTAAACATAAAATTTTTATTATATTGTTTAAGTCCTTTCATAAAAGCCTTTTCTCCAATAACTTCTCTTAAAGAGTCAAAGAATAACATTCCTTTTATATATGTTATATAAACATACTCGGGTTCAGTGGAATATTCATTAAGTGCTCTTGACATTGAGGTATCGACCTTGCCAAGTACCGCAGTGTATAGGTCAATAAAAACCGTGTAACTAGATGCTGTGTTTTGTAAGATTTCTTTTGGGTTTATTCCGTATTGCGGATTGTTTTCATAAAAAAGTATAGTACTGTATTCTGTCAATCCCTCATCTAACCACGGATAACGATATGCATTACTGCCCACTAATCCATACCACCATTGATGAGCAATCTCATGGACTATAACATTAATATAACTTTCTTTATGAGACACGGCATCGCTTATGTAAACAAGGTTTGGATACTCCATTCCGCCATGTACAAAATTGCATTTTACCACACTTAATGTGCTATAAGGATACTCACCAAATAAGTTATTAAAAGTTTTTAAACTATCTACTGCAACTTGTAAATATTCGTCCGCACAGTCATCATTATAATAATAGTATTTAACTTTTATGTTATTAAAAATTGTTTCTTTAATTTCAAATTTACTTGACAACACGAATGCATAATCTCTGACTGCTTTAGCGGATATATTATATGTTGATTGATTATTATTGGTGGTTTTTGACAATATCTCTCCGGTTGTTGCTAAAACAAGTGTTGTTGGTGCCGTTAGTGAGATTTCATAATTAGCCATATTGCTATAAAAAGGGTCTCCTTTATAGTCATACGGGTCGCATATCCACTCACCGTTTTCATAAACGGCTAAAATCGGATAGAAGTTTGCAACATTAATTGTATTTTCTCCATATCCAAATCTATGGTTTATATTAGGTAAAGTAACGGTATAATCAAAGTTAATGGTGGTTTTAGCGTCAGGCGAAAGACTGCTTTGCAGTTGCAATTTTAAAATGTTTTTATCAACGCCCCCAAATTGATAGTCACTGGCTTTATTGTCTACTTGTGCGTTGTTTATGACAATATCTCCATAACTATTGCCATTTGGGTACGCTTTTGGTTTGCTAAGGATTCCAACAGGTCCGTTCACAGCACCAAATGCAAATGCTTTTGGATACAAATGGAAACAGAGTTCATTTTGCATAGTATTTGTGGAATTTTTATAGGTTAACTGTTGTTCCACTTGTAATGTTTTAGTGTTGTCATTATAAATAATGTTCATTTTATAAGTGCTAAGGGTTTTACTAACATCATTTATGCTTTGCGTACATGAACAACCAACAAGAAAAAGTGTTAAAAGTAAACCAAATAAAATAATTTTTTTCATTTTTCTTTTCCTTTTATTAAATGAATTTTTTTTAGGTAAAAATTTTTAAAAGTATTTTTTTTTAAAAGTGCTTAAAGCATGAAAATATATAAAATTAAAACTCCTGATTAAAAATGTAATCACAAAAATAAAGTTATGTAATACAAAATAAATAAAATTAGTAATATTAATCCTTGTGATTTGAAAGTTTTTCCTTTAATTGCAATAGGCAGATATATAATCAAAATAGAAAACAAAATAAATGGTAAAGCAAAAAATGTGATAGCAGGAGCAAAGCTAAGAGTTCCATCATTGATAATAGAAAGTGTTCCAAGAAGTAGTGTGGTGCTGAGTATGTTTGCTCCAAGTGTTGTGCCGATAGCAATGTTTGTGGCTTTTAGCCTAATACCATTAATGGCTGTAACGAGTTCTGGCAAGCTTGTCCCCACTGCTATAAAGGTAATACCCACAACATGCTCACTTAAATTAATTAACCTTGCTAACGCTTCGCCATGAATCACTAACGCTTTTGCACCAAGAGCAATGGTGGACGAGCCAAAAATAAAACCAAGCACAATAAGAAACATTTGTTTTTTATAATTTTTAGGAATGGAATAAACAACAATTTCTGTTTTTCCAATTTCTTTAAGTGCATTTTTGATATTCATAATAAAAAAGTAAATACAAATTGAAATAAGAAAAAATCCCGTCCAAATATTAAGAAAGTTTGTTGCCCCAAAAATAATCAATAATACAATAGTGGAAAATAGGATGTAAAAGTTCTTTTTAATATTTCTAGTGTCCACTTTTTGCGGAGACACAAATAAACATAATCCCAGAATAAAAAACAAATTAAAAATAATACTTCCTACGGCGTTGCCTACTGCTAAACTGCTAACATTATCTAAACTGCTAAAAACTGTTACAGATAGCTCGGGCAGAGTGGTGGCAAGGCTAACAATAGTAGCACCTACTAATATTTCAGGAATCCCCGTTATTTCACTAATTTTAATAGCATTTCTAACTAAAACATTGCCACCGATTATTATTAATATTAATCCACATAAAAAAAACATAATGGTTAAAAAAATATGCATGAGGCTTTTAAACTCCTAGAAAATGTATATTAATAATTCAAGATTTTAATGATAAAACAACCGAATCAATCTATTTTTTAATGTTTTTTATTTTGAATTTATTACAACATATTGTAAACTTATTATATTTAATAGCCATTATAAAAAAGAATGTTTGACTAGCGCGCCTGTTATCCATAACATATTGGTTTAAATATGTCTGCATTAATTTAATAAGCATTACTTCTTTAAGTAGGATTAATAATAAAACCTAAAAAAGAAGTGTCTGCATGATAAAAAGGAAAATAAAAATGTTACAAAATAGTTATATTTATTCTGTTGAAGAAACATTTGAAAAGTTAAATTCATCAAAAGACGGCTTGACTAAGCAAGAAGTTGTTCAGCGTATTGAACGATACGGAAAAAATAAATTACAGGAAAAAGTGCGTAAAGGCTTAATTGCTAGACTGTTTGATCAATTTAAAGATATGATGAATGTGGTACTAATTGCAGCAGCGCTAATTTCTGCTCTAATGGCAATTATAGAAAGTAATTATATTGAGCTTGTGGATGCAGGAATAATTCTGCTTATAGTGTTTATAAATGCAATAATTGGTCTTTCGCAAGAAAGTAAAGCTTATGAAGCATTAAATGCTTTAAAGAATATGAATAAACCTTTTTCAAAAGTATTTAGAGATGGTGAATTACAAAAGGTTAAAAACGAAGATATAACTATTGGAGATATTGTTTATTTAGAAGCAGGCGATGTAATTCCGGCAGATTTAAGATTAATAGATAGCAGAAGGTTGAAAATTGAAGAAGCTTCGTTAACAGGTGAGTCTGTTCCTAGTGAAAAAGATTGGTCACTAATTCTCAAAGAAAATACTCCACTAGGTGATAGAAAAAACATGGCATTTTCATCGGGCGTGGTTGCTTACGGCAGAGGAAAGGGAATAGTTGTGTCTGTTGGCATGAGAACAGAAGTGGGTAAAATTGCTAACATGTTAAATGAGGGCGAAGTGCCAGATACTCCTCTTCAAATACAATTAGTTAAAACCGCTAAAGTTTTAACAGTAATAGCATTAAGCATTGCAGGTGTTATTTTTATAATGTCGCTCATAGGTAACGGACTTTCATGGGAACAAATCAGGCATACTTTTATGACAGCAGTTGCTATTGCAGTGGCTGTTATTCCCGAAGGCTTGCCGGCAGTGGTTGCGATTGTTCTTGCTCTTAGCGTCAGACGCATGAGCGAGAGAAATGCAATCATTAGAAATTTGCCATCAGTGGAAACTTTGGGTTGTTGTGAAGTTATTTGCTCCGATAAAACAGGAACTCTTACACTTAATAAAATGACAGTAAAAGAATTTTTTACAATTTCAAAAGAACAATTCTATAAAGAAACAATGGAAGCAAGTGACGCAAGTGTTGAGCATCTGGTGAAAGGGCTTGTGTTATGTAATGATACTATTGAAGGTAACGCTGATGACTTAATTGGAGACCCCACAGAAACTGCACTCGTGGCGTATGCTAAAAAAATTGGAAATTCAATTAAAGAGATAAAAGCAAATTATCCTAGAATTGACGAACTTCCCTTTGATAGCAAACGGAAACTTATGAGTACAGTTCATACCAACAACAATGGTAAAATTGCTTATACCAAAGGTGCCGTTGATATGCTGCTAAACAGATGCACTAAAATATTAGATGGTGATTATGTTCGAGATATAACAGACACAGATATAGCAGAAATTAGAAAATCTAACCGAAAAATGGGAAGAGATGCACTTAGAGTGCTGGCGCTTGGCTATAAGGACAAGAATTTAAAACCGGAAGAATTAGAAAGCGACCTTACTTTTGTTGGACTGGTTGGAATGATAGATCCGCCACGAGAAGAAGTGGCAAACGCGGTGCAAACCTGTAAAAAAGCAGGCATGAAAGCTATCATGATAACAGGTGATCACTTGGATACTGCTGTTGCAATAGCTTCTCAAATTGGAATATATGAGAAAGGTGATTTAGCAATAACAGGCGTGGAACTAGATAATTTAACAGACGAACAGTTCTTGCGAGATTTACATAAATACAGAGTGTTTGCAAGAGTCAGTCCGGAAAACAAAGTTAGAATTGTTAAAGCTTTTAAATCAATGAATATTATTGTTGCTATGACTGGTGATGGTGTGAATGATGCTCCATCAATTAAAATTGCAGATATCGGTGTTGGAATGGGCATTACAGGCACAGATGTAACCAAAGGTGTTGCAGATATGGTGCTAGCAGATGACAATTTTGCAACAATAATTATTGCGGTGGAAGAAGGCAGAAAAGCTTATGCTAATATCCAAAAAGCTGTGCAATATTTACTTTCTGCAAATATTGCAGAAGTTGCGAGCCTGTTTTTAGTAACTTTTATTTCCCTTTTTGGACCTAAATTGATGTTTTTATCTGCAGTTATGATCCTATGGATAAATCTGGTAACAGATTCCTTGCCAGCACTTGCTTTGGGTAATGAAAAAGCAGAAAAAGATATTATGAGTAAACCGCCAAGAAAAACAGGGTCAAGTTTATTTGCAGGAAGAACAGGAAAAAATATTGTGATTCAAGGCTTTTTACAAACTATATTTACTTTAATTGCTTATTTTATTGGATTATTTATATTGTCGGGCGGAGTTGATAGTCCAATGGGACAAACCCAAGCAATGACAATGGCGTTTACAACACTGGCATTTATTCAATTATTACACGCGTATAATTCGCGTTCTTCTAGCCAAAGTTTATTTTCAGACAATCTATTTTCTAACGGATTTTTAAATCTTTCTTTTGTTATAGGCTTGGCGTTAACGGCAATTCCATTATTTATACCGAGTGTTCAAATATTTTTTGGAACAACTTGGCTAACCATACCGCAATGGTTTGTGGTGGTTGCTTGCTCGCTGGCAATTATCCCTGCTGTTGAATTACAAAAGTTTATTTACCGAAATGGTAAATCCACAAAAATTAATAAAAATTGAATAGAAAACAAAGAATGAAAGAAATAATGGCGGACAAGTTTAAGTAACAAATGGTCTTTATCGAGTTTTGAATTAAAATATTGATAAAACTTTTCAATTTTAGATGGCTTAAAACTGTTAGAAAATTTAGGGTATTTCTTTTATGAATTAGTTTTATATTAAAGTTTATATCACGGTATATAAAAAATATAAATCAAAAGGATGTAAAAAAGCCAAGGTAAAATATATGATTAAAGAATTTAATTCAAAAATCAAAGAGGCATTCTGGTCGGTTATGCCCATAGTGCTACTTGTAATGTTGTTAACTATTTGGGTGGCGCCTGTGGAGCCTAAGTTTTATATTACTTTTGGTGTTTCATCGATATTTCTTATTGTTGGAATGGCGCTTTTTAATGTGGGTGCTGACCAATCTATGATAGAAATTGGAGCAAGTATAGGTTCAACAATTAGTAAAACTAAGAAGTTAAAAATAATGATTTTCTGCACATTTTTAATTGGTTTTTTGATAACACTTGCCGAGCCTGAATTGCTTGTTATTTCAGAACAAGTGGGAATGGGAAAGTGGTTATTTGTTATGACAGTTTCTCTGGGAGTGGGCGTGTTTTTGGCACTTTCTATTATCAGAACAGTTTTTAGGGTAAATCTTAGTTTCATTTTTGCTGTCTGCTACGCACTTATACTTGTAATTGCGTTTTTTGTTCAGCCAGAATATTTGCCAATTATGTTTGATGCAGGAAGTGTTACAACGAGTTCTATATCTGTTCCATTCTTACTTTCTTTTGGGATAGGACTTGCTTCCCTTCGTGTTAGCAAAAACTCAGAAGATGACACTTTCGGGCTGATTGCTCTTAGTTCAGTTGGTCCTATATTTTCTGTTATGATTGTGAGTTTATTTTTACCAAGCGGATTGGGGGGCTCAAAAGTTTCAACATTATTGGACCAAAATTTGTGGCAAGCATTAATCAGTAGTACGAAAGAAGTTGCTTTTAGTTTGTCTCCAATTATCATAATTTTCTTTATTTTTCAAATAACATTAATAAAATTACCCATGCGAAAAATAATAAAAATATGTGTTGGCTTAGTTTACACTTTTGTGGGTATTGTTATGTTTTTAACCGGGGTTGCGGCAGGGTTTTTACCAGTGGCTTATAATCTAGGAATAGCCATTCACGAAAGCACTATTTTTGGTTACAAAGGTTTACATTTATTAATTCCACTAAATCTGCTACTTGGTTTAGTTATGATTTCGGCAGAACCAGCGGTGCATGTTTTAAAACGGCAGGTTGAGGAAATAACTAATGGTAAAATAAAACAGAATGCTATGCTAATAACACTATCAATAGGTACTGCATTTTCGGTGCTTTTAGCAACACTTAGAATTGTGTTTGATATTCCAATACTTGTAATCATGATAGTAATATATGTGCCATGTATAGTGCTTGCTTTTATTAATCCAAAAGTTTTCACGGCAATAGCTTTCGACTCCGGAGGTATTTCAACAGGATCCATGGGTGTTTCATTTGTTCTTCCTATGCTAACGGGAGTTTCGGGCGGAGGCGGAAATGCATTTGGTACTATTGGAATAATGGCAGGCGTTGCAGTTCTTGCAATTCAAATAATTGGACTTATTTACACTATTAAACTTAAGAAAATTGAAGTTGCGGAAAGAAAGAAAAGAATTAAGCAGATTACAATTATTGAATATGATATTTTATAAAATGGAGGTAGCATCGTGAAAAACATAAACATAGCACCTTTTGAAGTGATATTAGTTATTGTTAAAAAAGGAAAAGCCGAAGAGGCGGTTGAGATTTTAACGAACAACTATGCTAATTTTTCCTTAATAACATTGGCGGAAGGTACCACCGATCAGGCTACGGCGGAATTTTTTGGGTTTGGAATTCAAGAACGAGAAATGGTTATGGGATTGATTGATCCAAAAGAAAGTGAAAAAACGCTTGAAATATTAAAAGATTATTTTGAACTTGATGAGCCATTTAACGGACTTGCAATAACTATTCCTATTAAAAGTGCCACAAATATTGTGGTGGATATGATTAAAAACAAATTAAAGGGAGAGAAAAATGGAGAAGAAAACCGAGAAGAAAATGGAGAAAAATAATTTTGATTTTGAACTAATAATTTCTATTATTGGAAGAGGTCATGCAGATTATATAATAGATGCCACAAGAGAGGCAGGGGCAACTGGTGGAACCATTATTCATGGCCGTGGAACGGTAGATAAAATAAGCGATAGCTCTTTTATGGGGATTTCCATTCAACCTGAAAAAGATATTGTGTTAACTTTGGTAAAGTCGACACTTAAAAAAAATGTAATGAAGGCTATTAGTGAAAACCTTAATTTAACGGGAAAGGAGGGTCACGGAATAACTTTTAGTTTGCCTGTTACCCATGCGGTTGGTGTTAGGGAACTCAAAAAAGATAACTTTATAAAGCGACAACTAAAAGACGATTAAACACTGAATCATAAATTGCAGTAAGCCAAAAGCTATTTGTGAAGATAAAAAAAGTTTTTACGTAAATAAAGAGATTTCTCACTTAAAGGGCATTACACCTAGATAAAACAAAACGAAAATGTTTTATTTATAATAAAAATTATTATCCAAAAATGAAATATAATAGCCAATTAGTCTGGGGATATACTCGTGTTTTGTTAAGCTTTTAATAAGTAGAAATTATGAAATATAAATACGGAAAGACTGGCGACTGAAATAATAATAAGAAATAAAAAATTGTAATTGTTTAAATTCTTTATTTGATTATTTGTTTTAATATACGGCAGTTTGCCCTTCGGACAAAGGTTAGTTTAAATCTGGTCGAATAGCCTTTTTAGATTAATTGTTTTATTAAAAAAACTTAATAAATCCCGAACAATAATAAACGCAAACCATAAAAGTGGTTTGCGTTTTTGATTATATGTGATAATATTAAACATATTATAACAAAGTGTTTTATTAATATGGATTGAATAGTAAATAAAATTCTTATCCAAACTAAGTAACAAGGAATTTGGAATATGAATGATGATTGGAAAATATCTACGCAAATGGGAAGTTCAAACCTAGATGCACAGGCAAAAAAACTACATATTCTTTCCGATATTGCTGCACGCCGAGAAAAAAAACGGAAAAGAAATAAAAGAAAGATTTTATTAATAATGACTATTTTATTGAGTGTAGCGACACTCGTTTTTGGTATTATCTTTCTTCTTGCTAAAAACACTTATACCGTTTCTTTTTATATCAATTCAAAACTAGAAAGAATAGTGGAAGTAGATAGTGGTGAATTATTAACTCAAGGCGATATTCCATTAACGCGCCAAATTACCGGACTTGATTTTGTGGACTGGTTTACTAATCAATCTGGTGATGGAGAACCCTTTAACTTTACCACACAAATTAACAATAACCTGTCTCTTTACGCAGTTTATAAGCCTAAGGTTGTTACTATACAAGTTTATTTAAATGATGAAACAGAAAGTTTGTACCCATTAATAGAATATTATGGTAATGTTGTCGATATCCTAAATTCAAATTTCATAAACGACAATTTATCAACTGAATACCAAACAAATTATCAATTAATAGGCTTTGACAGTAATCCCGCATCCACAAATCCGCAATATAAAGTTGGCGATAAAGCTACTCTATTATTTGACGCTCCTCTATATGCAATATGGAAAGGTGTTGATGTGCAAATTCAACTAACCGGAGTGGTTGCCAGACATTTTAATGAAGCTCCTTTTATCCCCAAAACTTTGGATTTAAGCTACGGTGAAAATTACACTGTTAATATAAGCGAATTTGCAGATGTTTATGAACAAAATACAGGTGCACGCGTTATCGGGTTATTAGTTGATGGAACAGTTTACACTCAAGGGCAGTCAATAAAAATAAAACATAATATGAGTTTCCAATTAGCATTTGAACAAAACAAAAATAATATATTAACGATAGTATATAATAACGGCATTTCTCCTCAAACCTTTTATGGATATGACAGGAGGGTTTTGCTACCGGGAAATCTCACACGAGAGCATTATTTATTAAATGGTTATAATGGTCCATTGGGAAAAGTTTCTGCAGGCGAAGTTTTTATAAGAGAAGAGGTAACTTATACAGCAATTTGGTCAGGAGTATTTTATTTAGTTGAGTTAGACAGTCAAGATGCAGAACAAGCAGGAACGGCAGATATTTTCCAAAAATATAGCGAAGGTTATTTTTTGGAAGAAACAGCCACCACTTCTCTTGAAAAAATAGTAATTCCTGCTAAAACAGGCTATAAATTTTTAGGATATTTCACATCTCCAAATGGTGAAGGCGATGAAATAATAAATGCCACAGGTGAAATAGTTGAACAAAACTTTACAAGGTTTTCGACAAATACAATTTTATTTGCTCACTTTGAAACAATAATTCTTACTGCTGTGCTTCGTGATAGTAGTGTGGGAGGAATAACAGCGATTGACGCACCCCCACCTAATGAAGAAGGAGAGTATAGTATTGTTTATGGTGAATCTTTACAAGTAAGTGTGCAACTAAATGAGGGGTATACTCAAGGATATGCTCAATTATTGCAAATTTTCAGATCAAGTCAACACGAATTTGTAGACTTAGAATCCATAGGAAGTGAAACTGAACCTGCTGTTTTTATATTTAAAAATATAACAAAAGACATAGTTATATCTGTGCCAGTTTTTCAAAAAAATCAATACACAATTAAATGGCTAAACTGGGATAACACATTATTAACCCAAGAAGTATATAGTCATGGCTCATTGCCCAACCTTAGTGGGAATCCTTTTAGAACGGGCTCTCCAGAAATAAGCTATACATTTGCAGGATGGAACCCTGCAGTTGAAAATGCAACTGCGAATATATCTTATACTGCTACCTATATAAGTTTAGTAACAAAGCCGGTGTCCATTGCAAATTTAACATATAACGAAAGTTTACAATCAATTAATAAAGAAACAAGTTTTTATACTATAATCTCCAATGGATATACAAATGCTGGAAATTATGATGCAACAGTGTCGTTAAAAGTTGATACGCATTTTTGGGCGGACGGTAGCCAAGACGACTTCACTTTAACATGGAGCATCTTGCCAGCAAAAGTAAGAAAGCCAGGTTTATCTATTTCTGGTAATTCTTTTACCTATAATCGAGAAGAATATAATTTTGTTAATATATTAAACTATTTAAATACAAATATAATGGAAATTAGCGGTACCACATCTGCAACCGCAGTGGGCAATTATTCAGTTTTTGTGAATTTAATAAACGACAATTATAATTGGCAAACTTGGGAAACCAGCCCAACAGAAATATTAGAGTTCGAGTGGAAAATAATAAAAGTAAACTTAACCATTAAAGCTTATGACATTGAGGTGTATTATACAGGAACACCGATTGAGTTTAATGGGAATCCAAAAACAACTACTAATTTATTTTTCCAAGGCTTTGTAACGGGCGATAATAAAGGTAATGCCATAGACGGTGAATTTCATGTTATTACATCGCCTGAAAATGTTATAAATACTGGACAGTACGATATTATTATAAGTTTAGGGACAGCATCTTCTTTAAATTATAATCTTAACATAGTAAATGGAGCCAAATTAATAATTAATAATAACCGATTAATTAGACCACGATTACAAATTACACAGTTCACTTATACAGCAGGCGTTATAGAACCAGTGATTGCAAATTTCGATGCAGAAAATATGGTGATACAGGCAAGCAGTGTTTTGTCTGCAATTAATGCGAATATTGGTGACGCAAAAAATACTATTACAATTACTCCCAAAGAAAATAATGTTTGGGGTACAGGTGGAGGAAGTGAACCGATAGAATTAACATGGACAATAATTAAAGCAAAGCTTAAAGTGAGCGCAAACGATATTACTATTGTTTATGGAAATCAACCAAACTTTACACTTAGTTATAATCTACTTGGTGATGATGTTAATAAGGTTCCTTATCCAATCAGCGGAGACTTTAAGTTTGGCGGTGAGGCTATCACAGCCACCGGTGTAGGCGTCTATGAAATTAGCGTAAACCAAGGCAGTGCTTCTGCAACCAACTATTATTTTGAATTTGAATCAGGATTACTTACAATAGAAGCGCAAAAAATAATTGTGCCAAACATGGACTATAATTCACTTGATTATTCAAGTGGCGTTTTATTTGCACCAATAACAGGTTATAATGAAAACACAATGGAACTTAAAGAGGGTAGCGTTTTAAGTGCAAAAGATTCGGGAACCTATCTCATAACAGTTTTCCCAAAAAGCAATTATGAATGGCACGGTGAAGTTGACAGAAAGGCAGAAAAACAATTTACTTGGTATATAACAAAAGCTCTTTTAACTATTAAAGCAAGCGATATAACCATAACTTATGGTGATGATATTCCACAACTTAGTTATGATATTTCAGGCTGGATAGGCGATGATTTAACAGACCCAAATGCTTTAACCGGTGAGTTTGTGTTATCCACAGTTGCTGTGAAAGAGTCACCAGTTGGCATGTATGATATTATTGTTTCCGTAGGGGAAGAGAATCAAGCACAATCTAAAAACTATAACTTTGATTTAATAAACGGCGTACTAACTGTGGTTGAAAACAATCAAACTGTGCCAACTTTAATACAACATGAATTTAATTATAATGCAAAAAATGTGGACATGCTTCTAAATATACTTAATTTTAATTCTGAAACAATGAACATAGAAGGCGATTTAGAAAAAACAGATGCAGGGACATATCAATTACATATATCATTAAAAGACAACTATCAATGGACGGGTGGCGGAAAAAACACCGTGATTTTATATTGGCAAATAAATAAAAAAGATTTAACAGTAACAATAAATAACGAAACTATAACTTATGGCAACTCTATCCCAACCTTTAATATTTCTTACGATGGTTTTGAGGGGTCAGATGATGAGACAAATGCATTCACAACAGGAAGTTTTAGTGCATCAACTGACGCAAATTCAAATAGTAATATTGGAAATTATGCTATTTTCTTTAATAATCGTGGCACTGCTAAAAACTATAATATAACGGAAGTAACAGGAACGCTTATAATTGTCACTCAAAAATTAGTTCGTCCAACACTAGAAACCGCCAATTTTGTTTACAGCGCAATGGAAATAAACCCTGATATTTTAATCACTGATGGCATGGTTGTTCAAGCAGGAAGTAAATTAAGCGCTACAAACGCAAACGAGACAGGCGAAAACTATACTATAACAATAATGTTATCATCAACAAACTATGAATGGACAACTGCTGGTGAAACTTTCGTAGTTTTGAATTGGAGAATTGATAAAGCAGAATTGATAATCAAGGCAAATAATGTAAGTGTTTATTATGGTGATCCCATAGAACTTAATTCTCCGCAAGATGTATCTTATATTGGATTTAAAGGACTAGATAGCACAGTGAGTGGGGTAATTTCAGTGTCTTTTGATTTAGAAACAACTGCCATTGCTGGTTCGCCTGTAAATAATTACGAAATATACTTTACCAATATTAGTTTTTCCTCTATCAATTATACTGTCATTTGGCAAGAAGGATATTTATCTATTTTAGATGATGATAATATTTTCAAACCAGAATTGGTTATCTCTTCCTTTCCTTATAAAGGTAGTCCTATAACGCCATCAATTTTTGGGTTTGATTCAAACAAAATGGAAATAGACACATTAAATAGCACTACCACTGCTACGAACGCAAATGGAATTAGTCCAGATTATAGAATTATAATAAGCTTAAAAGAAGGCTTTAGGTGGCAAGACGAGGAGCAAGGACAACAGCCTTCCATTGTAACATTATATTGGAAAATAACAAAAATTAATTTGAATGTATTTGTAAATAATAGGTCATTTATTTATAGTGATACTTTCCCAATTTTTAGCGGTATTCCAACATCCACAGATTTAAGATATGAAGGTTTTAAACCAGTGGATAATGCCGCAAATTCTATAACAGGTAGTTTTGGAATTCAAGCAGAAACAGGTGTAACATCCGTGAGTCCAATCGGCAACTATGTTATTCTGCTTTCAATGGGTACTGCAAGTTCTCTAAATTATAACCTTATCATAACTAATGGAAATGGTGCACTTATAATTTTAGCAAAGTACGTAAAAGAACCAACTTTAAAAACCGAAACATTTGTGTATTCAGCGATATCTCGTGAACCAGTTATTTTAGATTTTGAAGACACTGCTATGATTAAAAGCGGTGATTTAATACAAACTAATGTAAATAATTATCAAATAACTTTTACTCTTAAACCCAACTATGAATGGGAAAGAGGAGGAACAGAGGATATAACAAGAAATTGGACTATCACAAAAGCTCCGCTAACCGTTAAAGCAAATGATAAAACAATTTTTTATGGCGAAGCAATTCCATCCTTTAGTGGAAATCCTCAGTCGTCCTCAAATATTAGTTATTATGTATTTTTAGAAAGCGATGACAAAAGCGTTATAAATGGTACTTTTGTGTTATCACCAGAAGCAGTCCTTGTAACCGGGATTCTTCGCAACTGCGCGGAACCGATTCA
>CALNBM010000098.1 GCA_937874195.1 uncultured Clostridia bacterium
ATACAGTGATTTTTATGGAAATGTTAACACTTTAAAGATTGCCCTAGGTATTGGGTTACCAAGTGAAAACTTGGGAGATGTTCAAAGTTACAGCAAAGAGTTATTCGACTTTGAGAACTATACTCTAAATGAAAACAACTTAGTTGTCGATTTTAGAACGCATCCTTTTTGGATAGACAAAGACTCAAGAGAAAGTATTTCATTTACTTATCAATTACACTTTGTAACCAATTCACAAAACATACACATAGGCAAATCATTAAGTGAAATTTGGGGATTGGTTGGGGATAAAACATCAACACTAAAAGTAGTGGAGTTTTATAAAATGCCAAGCAAATTTGATAACAATATTACCGATGAAACAACTTACATTGTGCCAAACTATACCGATATAATAGTAAATAATATCGAACTAAAAAGACTTGAGATTAAGGCACCGACTCAAAGTAATATTGATTGTATTGGCTGGGGTATTTTAACTAATGACAATAATGTTGTGGTAGCAATAAAAGGTTATTCTGATTTATATTTACAATTTAGACACAAAATATAATTGAATAACTGTAAAAATTATGGTATATTTTAAACGAGGTGTGATATGAAAATAAAAAAAATATTACTATTAACTTGGTTTGTTATATGTTTAATGGCGTTGATTATAGTATTAACTATCAACATTGATGCAATAGTTAATGTTGCTAATGGCACTAGTTCATACTTTGACTCTAACGGTGAGCACACTATAACATTTGAAAATTTTAGCATATTAGGCTGGGCATTAAATACTATAATTAAAATAGCGTTTTGTTCAATAAACGCATTTATTACATTTAGGTTATATAAGCAAAAATAACCAAACCAAATTTAATAACTAAGGGGCAATCCATGTGGGTTGCTCTTTTTTTATAAAAAAATAAAAAAGGAGTAAATATGAAACTAATTTTTAATTCAAACGGCGACTTAGAGGTAAAGCGTGGACCAAACATATATCGTGGTAGTTCTGGTGTTAATTACTTAATTGTTGATTGGGTTCCGGGCGATAAGCCAGATATTCCATTGGCACGATTAAGGGTTGATGTGGTAATTGAATACCCGGACAAAACACAAGGTGGATG
>CALNBM010000099.1 GCA_937874195.1 uncultured Clostridia bacterium
AATATGGAGTGATAATTAGTGCAAGCACTGCAAATACTATTACGGGCGACCAGAATATTAGTTCCGCAATTAAGACCCAAATTATCATGTCTTTTTTAAACACATTGGTTTTTAACCAATGCCCTATTTCAATTAGTTTTTCTTTCATCTTCAAACTGCTTTCCACTTACTACCTTTTTGTACCCTAACTCTTTAAACATTTCATCTGCTGTCATTAATCTTCCACCTTTTCTAATAGTCTTGCTTGTGTTAAGTCATAAATATCTTGAATTACATATTCCAATGCTCCACCACTACATTCTTGGTCTATGCCAATATGAACTTCGTATAAACCATTTGGGTGTCTCCAATCACTATTAATTCTACTTATGCAAACTTCAATAATTGTATCCCCATAGTCTTTTAAATAAAATTCTTCTTCATAACTGCCCTTTTTATCGTGTCTAATGTCTATTCTTTTATGTTTTAAAAACCCAAACTTCTCTAACTCTTTTAAATCTACACTATCTTTTATTTTAAGCATTTTTCTCTCCTTTCAACTCTTTTATTTCGGAATCAATACACCAAATACAATAATCGCAACTATTAAAAGCTAAATTTTCTCTAACTTCTTCTAACTTTTCAATCGCAATCTTGTTTTGTGCGGATTTTAAGTCGGCGTTTTCTTTTTTGAGTTGCTCATATTTAAGTCCATTTTCAACAATTTCTTTAACTCTTGACTTACTAATATTTATAACATGGTAATATTTGCCGTTTTGTATTATATTGTCAATGATTTGTTGTTTGACAAATTTATCTTCTGTTTCTTCATAAATTTCATCGAAACCACACTCATTTTTTCTGCCACAAACATCGCAACGAAAATCTGCCTGAGGTAGTCTTGTGTAAAAGTTCCCACACGCACATTCTATTTCTATTTTGCCAATATCATATATTGCTTTTATTGTTGTCATTTTTCACCTCCAGTAGTTCAGGGTTGTCGAACTTGTTGCCAATAACTTCAAAACAATCTGATGATGGCAACCAATAACCATATTTTGCGATTGAAAATTGACCTTTAACAAATTCAACTAATGCAGGTTTGTTTTCTGCACAATGTTTAACAATATTATTCTCCCAAATCTTATTGCCGTTCTTGTCGGTTAAGCCGGTGAACTCGCAAAGTGTTTCGGGGTCGATTATATCAACTTTAACTTCCCAAGTTTCTGTGTTCTCGTTAAAAGTCGTTGAGCATATGTAGTCCACTGGAAAGCCAGTTATCGGGTGTGGTGCTTTATAAAAATAACCCTCGACCCAATCTTTATTAACAGCTTCTTTAGCCTTAAACAGCCCTATGTTTTCTCTCATAACTTACTCCTTTTACCAAAAATAACTTTCTAACAATTCAAATCCTGCCCGTTTTGCAAGTTCTCTTTGTAATTTCCAAACCATTTGACTAATATTTCTCCCGTGTTGGTCTACTCTAATCCAACCAGTTTCTTTAATCGGAAAATCCACATCTGTTCCAAGTAAACGGTCTTCTGCGTCCATAAACATTTGTATTTTGTTATATTCTTTTGCACTAGCTTTATTTTCACATTTAATCGGATGTTTTTTACAGCAAACACATTTATACAATCCGTCCTTTCCGATTTCTAAATCTACCAACTTTGACCAGTAAATTTTAGTAAATGGAAGATGATAGAAATCTCTATATATGTTTTTCACTACTTCTCCTCCAACTCTTTTAATTTCTGCTGTGCTTCCTGCTCGGTTGCGAAAATATAGTTTTCAGAATAATAACCTATTCCTCCACCAGTAATTGAATATACAAACCTACATAGTTTATGTTTAGAGTTCTCTAAGATTTTGCCTTTTTCTATCTTTCCATCTACTATAAACCACACCTTATTTCCAACCTTAAACTTCGGCACAATGCTATTTTCTTTAAGTTCGGCTAGTTCTTTTTCTAATCTTTCAATTTTACATATACCATTTTCAATGTCTTGTATGCGGTCAATATGTTGTTGTCCTAATTGGTCAATCACATAAAAGATATGCTCATCTGTAATTTGCTTTTCCCATAAAAACTTAATCGCTTCTTTAAGACTGTCGTATTTTTTCTTTACTACTTCATTAGAATTTTGACTTGCTAACTCTTTTTCCAGTTCCGCAATCCGTTTGTCTTTTTTAGCACAATTACATTTTTCAGTCTTTTTTCTTGTGTCGTTACATTCTCCATAATATTCGCAAGGAATAGATGTTTCGCACACTTTTGAAACTATGCAATATCTACACAAAATATCTCCATCATACTCGTATAAGTCTTCACCGTATTCGGCATTTTCACAATCTATACATTGTATTCTTTTACTCACTCCGCACCGCCTTTTAATTCTTTTAGTCTTTTTGTAATTGCTGCGATTTGTTCACAAGTGTTTTGCAATACCGCACATTGTTCAATAGTTAACCCGTGATTAATCTCGTGTTGTAAATATGCATCAAGTCCCTGAAATTTATCTAATATACTAGCAAATTTTAATTGTAAACTTTCTCTATCATAGTGACTTAAATCTTCCATTAACTTTCTCCTTTTAATTCTTCTAATCTTTCTTTTGTTATAGCCATCCCAATTCCTCCATTTGCTGTGTTATTGCTTTGTGGAGCGACAGTGTTATGTAATCAACATTCTTTAAATCGATTGATTTATCTAACTTGTTAAATGCGATAGCATCTTCACCATCCCTGTCAAAAACGATTATGCCATAATCTTCAAAGATGCATACAAAGTCTAACTCTTTAAACATTTCATCTGCTGTCATTAATCTTCCACCTTTTCTACCATATCGGCTTTTATTAAGTCTTGTATATTGTATGGTTCTTTATCTTCCCATTTTATAAATTGAAATAGGTGGTTAAAAACATGAACGCAATCATGATAATAAGCACCCCACCATCTTCCGTGTTTTTTATAAGGTTTAGGTATAGAAACATTTAAACTCCCGTCTTTCTCTCTTGTAATGTACTTATATTTTTTATCTATATTCTCTAAAATAACTCTTTCTGCTTCTGTTAGTTTTGGTTTTAGTGGTAGTTTTTGGATTTCATGAAAACCATTTAATAATTTTCCTAGCATATACCACTCTTCTGACCAGCAAGATTCACTTGTTCTCTTATACAAACAACGCTCTGTAAAGTGGTATAAATCATCTTCTTTACAATTAAC
>CALNBM010000100.1 GCA_937874195.1 uncultured Clostridia bacterium
TTCCGTAGCTGTGCCTACTCGTGTAGAATCCATCGGCTTTGGCTTGGTTAATAAACCTTGATTTTAATTCCAATGCATATAGGTTAGCATCAAAATTGTTTAACCCTTGAAATGTAATTGGTCTTATCATATCAAACTCCTTTTTTTACTATTTCCGTGAATAGTATTTTTTTAAAACCTAAACGAATTTGTGTGTTTTCGCCACGCCGGTTAACTTGGGTTATAATTTCGCCGACCGGCAATGTTTTATATAATTGTCCATCGTAATGAATTTGTATTTTTGTATATAACGGCAAATTTGTAAGGTTAATTGGGTCAAGTAACTGGTTGGCACTAATTATAATGTTATCTACATAACGGGCATCCGCTAATTCGTAAACGGCATTAAGTTGTGCCTCTGCCAGATATTCGGCTTCAAAAACTTTACATTTTACCGGGTAAATTCTATCTAATATGTCCCCACTTGCGGTTGACTCTGCAATTTCATTTGTTGCAAGCCTATAATAATATTTGGTAGCAATATCGCTTGGGCGTTCGGCAATTTCCTCTGTGGGTTTAAATTCAATGGTTGCAACTGTTTTATTTGTTGCACTGCTTGTAGTTGTTAACTCGTAAATAAAGTCTTTTAAATTAATGCTTTTTATTTCGGTGTTTTTAACAAAATCAAAAATTATTTTTCCGTTGTTAACATCAAAATAACTGTTAATGTTGTATTCATAATATTTAAGATAAATTTTTAAAAACGCATAGGCGTTGGCAATTTGGTAAGTTCCTTGCAAACTGCCAAACATTATGCTTGTGTCTGTGGTGTCTTCCGGGATGTTAACTTCAACCGGTATTTTTGTAATAACTGCATCTGTTGTTGCAAATAACAATTCAGCAATTTTTGAAAATATGGCATCCAACTGTGGGTCAAAACTATCTTCGGCGGTGTAGTCAATTAAAATTTCGTTGTCCCACAAATCCCGTAAATCTTTTGCTTTAATTTTGCGTTTGTCGTTTTCCGGTGTGATATAATCAACAAAGCACGCATATTTGTAATTGCCATAATCATCGTTAATCACCGCAATTTTTGCGTTATTAATATCTTCTGGCGAAACGCCCTCAACATTAAAAGTGTCAAAATCGTAAACACGGCGTGTTAAATCATACACCAAGTGCTGTATGTTAGTTATATGGTTTAAATTTTCATCGTAAATCGCCGCAAACATTTTTACTCCTTTTAATCTAATAAATAGCGTTTTATTGTCAATTCAATTTTCCCGGCATCGGCGGAACTTAAATTGCAACCAATGATATATTCGCCTTGCGGAACAAATAAGAAACTTTGCTTGTTGTGGTTTACAAACCCGTAGGCGTTTATTGTTTCATCATCGGTTATTTGTGTGATTTTGTTTGTTGTTGGGTCAATGACAATTTCCGTGCCATCTTCATTGTTAATACTAAATTCAATTTCCCCAATACGCTCGCCGGTAATTGCATTGTCAACATATAAAGTGATTGGGTTTTCAATTTCCCCGCTAATACGAAAAATAACCGGTGCCGCAATAATAAATTTATTATTAGTTCGATGTGTATTCTTAAAAACTAATCCTTTAAATGTAAATGGAAAACTTAAAGGAAAATCGGTTGCATCTGCTGCTGTGCTTTTCAATTCAAAAGACTCTTCAATTTCCTCATACCAATATGTTTGGCGTTGGAAAGTAAAATCCTCTTTAAATTCGCCATCTTTGTTGGGTTCGCTTTTCGGCAAGTTTTCAAAAACAACTTCGCAGAATTTTTTTGTAATGCCATCTTGGTATTCTAAAATAATTGGCTTTAAGCCGCACGCCGCAAGGAAATTTGAAAAGTTTTTATAATTTGCATAGCCGTTTTTGCCGTTAACATTAAAATATAGGGGTAATTGTATCGGTTCAAAATCCGGCGTTATGTTTGATAACCGCTTACCGCTGTTTGTTTCCAAATATGCTAAACTAAATTTATTGCCCAAACCTTTTGGTTCGGCTACTATAACATTTTTTGATAAATCAAACGAGAGCGTTTTTTCTTTGTTATGTAAAATAAATTTTCTCATTAATACGCCTCCGCCAACTTAATATTAATTTGCCTTACCAAATTGTCGACATCCACCTCTTGTGCGTAATTTTGAACAACTACGGTAACATTTTGGGTTTTTGTTTGTTGACTGTAATCGTAGTTATATGTATCGCCCGGCGTGCCGGAAGTGTCAATATTATCATAAATAAAATCGCCTTGCGGTTGCTGTGCGGGCGGAGTGGTATCCACGGACTCAACTTGTTTGGTGGTATCCAAACCATCGTTGTTTAGTTTTAATTTTACATAACCAACTGTGCCGATATTCCCGGTCAACCAACCTAAAAGGCTGTTATATGTGTTAATAAGCCCGTTAATCATATCAATAACCCAATTAACGGCTTTTTCAATTCCACCCAGAACAATGTTTATTACCTTGGTAATTCCGGCAAAGGCATTTTTAACAATATTTGAAAACCAAGTGAAAAGAGGGGAAAGCCAATTTAACAATTGACCTAACAAACCAAGCGGAATTGATAATTGTTGTAAGGCAAGTTGCAACGGAATTAGTGCAAGGGTTATAAGCGGCTCAATTAATTGAAACATTAACGATAAACTCTCGAGCATTGGTGTTAGGGAAGCCATAAGCATATTTAAAACATTTGCAAGCACTCCGCCTAAAATATTAACAATAGGCATTAGAGCACCCATTAACGAATTAAGCAAAGTTGTAACAACGCCAAGTATTGGTTGTAATGCACTTGTTAATGTTCCAACAAGGTTGTTAATTGCTTCCCGGAACGCTTCGCATTTTGTGTAAAGCAAAACCAAAACGGCAACAACTGCCGCTATAATTAAGATTATTGGGTGGGCTGCAAGGGCGGATAATCCGCTCATAAGTTTTGGTATTAAATTAATAATTCCGCCCACGCCATTAATTACTTTACCCATTACAAGAGCAAGTGGGGCAAGTGCTGCAACAACCAATAATGCTTTTGCGGCAAATTCTTTTTGGCTTTCGCTTAATCCGCTCATCCATTGTTGTAACTTTTGGAACTTCGGCAAAACTGTTGTTTCAACAATGTTTGCCAATTTCTCAAATAACGGCAATAATGCTGTGCCAATTTGCAACGCCACATTTTTAAATGATTCTTTAATTCTATTAATAACATCATTAAATTGAGCGAGTGATTTTACTTGTTCGCCCGACAATGTGCTAAACGAATTAAACTCATCTTTTAATTTTGCTAATTCCTCGCTGCTTGCATTAAGCAATGGCAGCATATCGCTTACCATTTTGTCGCCAAAAATAGCATTGGCATAGGATGCTTTTAATGTTCCGTTCTCAACTTGTGAAAGGGCGGTTATTATGCCATCAAACATCTCATCACTATTTGTGTAATTGTTCAAATTCAATCCAAGTGCTTGAAATGCTTTTGTTGCATCGCTAACCTTACCCGTGGAAAGGTCAATCATTGTGGCACGGGCTTTTACCATTGCTTTATTAAACACTTCAAAGTCCGTTCCAGTCTGTGTCGCAATGTATTGCCACTCTTGTATTTTTTCCGCACTAACACCAAATTTTTTTGTTAAGTCATTTATTTTTGATGCAGTTTCAATTGTTTTTACACCTATTGCGGTAAAGCCCGCAACAGCAGCGGCCGCACCGGCAGAGATTCCCGCCATCTTTTGCCCAACTTGGGTAATGTTATCGCCAACTGTTTTTAACTTTTTTGCAACAGCATCAAAGTTTAATGTGTTAATTTTTTCCAACTGCTTTTGTAATTGTTTACCCTTTAACTCGGTTTGTGCTAATTCGGTTTGCAATTTCCTATATTCGGCGGTGTCGATTGAGCCGATGTCTTCCAGATATTGCAAGCGTTGTTGCAATGTGTCGGCACTTTTTGCCGTTGCATCAATTGCCTCTTGGGCAACTTTTTGTGCTCGGGTAAAAGTGTCTGCATCATATTCTAACTCAAGGCTTTTTTGCAATGCAGATAACTCGGCTTGGCTTGATTTTACTTCTTTGCGGAGTTCATTCATTCCGCTGTTAAACTTTTTAGAATCTGCCGAAATCTCGACAGTTAAACCGCGAATATTATCTGCCATACAACTTTACCTCCCTTTTAGAAAATTTACTGCTTCCTTTGCATTAATGTTTCTTACTGTGTCGTTGTTTTTATGCTTGCCGTTTATTTTTTGTTGTTGCAACTTAATTGCTTGCTTTAATTCCAAAATATCAAGTCGCATTAACAAAATATATAAGTCATTAAAATGTGTGTTTCGTATAATGCTATCTTGTATTTGGTGTTTAACGCATCCTTGAATTATTGTTGTAATTCTTGGCACATCCATTGGCGGTTTATTTGTGCCGCCGCCCATTAACTTGTTGTATTTGTCAAATAGGCGTTGCAACTCTTGGCTGTGCCATATTAGTTTTTTGGGTCATTGGCACTATTGCTTAATGCAATTTCAAATATATTGGTAACTTCGTTTATTAACTTTTCAAAACGCTTTTCCTCGGAAAAATCAAACAATGTTAAAAACTGCTTAAAGTTCAAAATGTCTTCACACTCTATAAGGCAATACAATGCCTTAAAAGCCGAAAGCAGCAAACTTGTGTCCGCTGTTTTTAAATTGCTTGAGCCAATACGGGCAATATAGTTAAAAAGAGTTTCATTTTTGGCTTGTTCCTTAAATTCCTCTTCCCACTTCTGCTCAGCGGTTATTGAAGTGTTAATGGTAACAATTAGGTCATAATCGCTTACGACCTTTTTGTTATCTTTTATTTGAGAGTTCCAACAAGGCAATTTGGTTTTAATCATAATTACGCTCCCACTTCCGGTAGCGTAGGAATAACAACCGCATTGCCGAAAGTTTCATAATCTGCATAACCCGGCTCGGCGGTAACATTCCAAGCATAAACAACATTGCCGTTTTCATCTTTGTAGTCTTCGGTTGTTTCGCCATCTTCAATTTGCACCGGCACGCCTTTAATTTCAATAGGCGTTTCAAAAGCACTTTCATTGATGTCATCTTCGCTTTGGTTTAGCGTTTCGCTTGGGCGGCTTGATGTAACGCCTAACAGCCAAGTTTTAGCAACAGTTACTGCACCCGCTTCGGTAAGTTCGCAAGTTTCAAAATATAATGCGTGTGTTATTGCTTTGGCTTGTTTAATGTCGGCAATTAAGCCGGTTGCAACTTGCAACTTTCTGCCCATTGCAATTTCATAAGCAGATGAAATGTTGTTTGTGGTAAAACTGCCCGTTTTGCCTTTGTCGTTTACAAGGCTTGCAATTTTTAAGCCATCACCGAAAATGTTTTTAATTGCGGTGTCGGCTTCGAGCGAAATGCTTCTTGCACCACCGGCACCATAAGCAACGGGCGTGTTCCATCCGCCCTCGGCGTTCGGTAGTGCGTATTTAATGTTTTGAACATTAAATTTAACTAAATTTGCCATTTTATAAATCCTCCTATTTTAATTTATTTTTTATGGCTGCGTAAACTTTGTCTTTGTTTGCTTCAAAGGTGTTACGCACGAAAGGTTGTCCGCCATCTTTAAATTCTAAAATATTAATTAATGGAACGCCCTCCCGACCTTTGGCTGTTACTGTTTTTGTGTTGCCTACATAACGGCGGTCTTTGTATTTGGTTTTAATAGCAAACGAATTTGCAAATTCGCCACTGTCTTTTGGTGATGCTTGTTCCAAAGCACTCTTCATAACTTCCGCACCCGCTTGAACTGCTTCTTGCCGCTTTTCATAACTACTGTGCAAAAACTCATTAAGCATTTGGTCTAATTCATCCCCAATATTCTCAAGTGTTGTTGCCATTAAAATACTCCTATATAGCGGTATTCGCTGTTTTTGCCACGAAACTCGCCATCGGTGTCATACAAATCACGCCAATCGTTTGTTAACGCAAATTGCTTCGTGTTCAAAAATGCAGTTGTAATGTTTTTTAAAATTGCACTTATAGAACTAACCGAAGCATCTGTTTTGTTGTAGGTGTAATACAAATTGATATTAATATAAGGTTTTTTTGTTTTTGGCAAGCCATCGCCAAACCCGTTATTTGCATTTAAAATGCTAAAAACAACATAAATGTTTTGGTTAATAGTTACTTGCGTGCCATTTGCCAATTTGGCAACATTGGCTTGCACCCGTTTTAAATGACTTGATAAAATTCCTTGCGTTAATAGGGTAGAATCTAAAATATTTTGCACTGTTTGCTCAATCATTTTTTACCCTCCTTTTTAACTTGAAATTCCATCATTTTTTGTTGCTCCATATAATTGTCAACGCCAGAATTTAAAACAAAGGTGTGTGCTTTGTCGGTTAACCCATTTTTATAAATTTTCACATCTTTTGTTGTTAATAGTTCATACAACGCTTGAACAAACGGGATTCTAATGCGTGCCGGTTGTAATACATTATCAGCCTCTAATTTAATTGCTTGGTTTCCAAAACTGTTTTGCCATTCGCAATAAAAACTATCGGTTGTAATGGGTTGTTCGGTTTCCTCATCAAAGCCAAGCGTAACAGTTAATAGCACATAATTTGTTGTGTAACCAATACCCGCTTGGTAAATTGTGTCTTGGTATCCGAATTTTACAAGAGTTCTTTTTTCTTTAACTGTTTGTTTTGTTGCCATAGGTTACCGCCTTAACTGTGCTATTAAATGCACAATCATACTTTCTTTTTTAATAAGAGTTTCGGCTTCGCCTTTGTCCCGGGCATCTGCCCACAAACTTTTAATTGCATTAGCACGCTGTAAGTTTAGTTTTTCATTGGGCACGCCCGCTTCTTTCATAAACTCTTCGGCTTCTTCAATAAACCCTTGTATAACTTCCTTTTTGTTGGCATCGGCATCATAATAGCCAAGTTGATAACAAACTTTGTCTATAAAACTTAAAGCCATATTAATTTACCTCCTTACTTTTTATGATGCCTTTTACCTACAAAAATTTATTTTATTAGCCCGCATTTGCGGCAAGTGTTACAACAACAAAACCGTTTTTCTTTGTTACCGCTCCGCCAACAAGTGCTTCGCCACGAATTACAAGCAAGCCCGCACTAAACTTTTCGTGTTCGCTAACTCGGATGTCGATGTCTTTGAACAAGTCAAGTTCATAATTTGTTGGGTCGCCGTAAAGCATTGTCTTTTTAGCGGTTGCACCTTGTGCTAACCCGCTTAAACCGGTGACATTGGAATTGATGCAATATTTAACTGTGATGCCGCCCTCTTTAATTAAACCAACATTTGGGTTTGACATATCCGGGATAATTTCGTAAACGGCTTTTTTCTCGTTTGTTCCACGAACTGCCCCAAAGGCTGCAAGGTCGGTTTTGTTTAGGAACAAAATTGCATTTGCTCCAATTTCCTCATCGCTGCCATATTGCAAAACAATGTTTTTTAGCGTGTCCGATGTAATTGCACCGGCACCGCTGACTGCGGCAACTTCATAAGTTTTATACATTGCTGCGGGTGTTTCATCATCGTTAACCGAATTGATAATTCCCATTGCAGCCGATGTTCCGTTTCCGCTTGTTATCCAAGTTGCAAGTTTTTTACGCAACGAAATTTTAATCGAGTCATTAACTCTTTTCATATAGTTAATTGGGGTTAGGTTGCTAATTTTGTTTGAGATTTCAGCAACAATCTCCAAAAGAAAAGGTTTAATGGTAACTTGCTTAAACACCGGATTGCTTGATGTTGGTGCTGTTCCCTCTTCGCCGGCATCGGCTGTGCCGTAGGAATCATCGTAACTGACTTTATTTTCGCCCCAACCCTCGGTGTCTTCAACTTTAACCAAGTCCACAATGCTTGAAACTTGATTAAAAAGCGAACCACCCTCGGATGCTTTTGTCGGTTGTGTTGTGCCGCTTGAAAGCAACGCCCTTAATTCTTTAACCGGAATTGTCGTTTGTTTGCTTTCTTTTAATTGTTTTGCTCGTTTTTCAACTTCGCTATCGGCACTTTGCTCCCTATTTTCCGCACCTTGAATAAACATTGCTTCCATAGGTTTAGCAACATTGCTTGTGCCGCTTGCCGGGCGTGCCGCTCTCTCTTCGGCTTCGTTGTCCGCTTCGGCTTTTTTTGCTTCGGTTATAAGTGCATCCACTTTGCGAATTTCAAATTGAATTTCATCAAAGCGTTTTTCATCCGCACCATCAACCTCCGCCAATAATTTTGCTCTTTGTTCCAAAAGTTCTTTTAATGTTTTCATTATTTATGTTCCTCCACATATAAAAATTTTCTTTTTTTTAGGCGTAAGGCTGCCTCTGCCGCATCTGCTTCCCTTTTTTCGTTATCCAACGATAGTGCTCGGGCATTATCCAACGCCGTTTTTTCGTTATCCAACGCAGCACTACGGGCAGCAATTGAAGTTTGAGGGTAAGCACCATCATTAACGGCACTAACCTCAAACACTTTGCTAATTTTAGTTATTCGGCGTAGTGGTAGTGGTTTATCTAAATCGAACCATTCATCGCCGGAAACCACTAAACCGAAAGCAAACGACATATCTTCAATGTCGCCACGCTCAACCGCAGAGCATAATGCTTGCGATGTTGCGTTATTTTTTATATCTAAATTGGCAACAATTTTCAACCCCTTGTTGTCAATTGAAATATCCATTGTGGAACGCTTACCACGGCGATGCCTTGCTAATGGTATTAATTGCTCATCGTGGTTAACCAATAATTTAATATCGCTTAAATCGGCATCATCCAAAGCGTGCGGGTCAATTTCCTCATTAAACCAATTACCTATTGTTGTGCGTTGGTTAAACACAATAGGGTAACCCTCAATAATTCCTTGCAAAGCATCAAAATTAACCGGTTGCAACTCGTTTAATGCACTTCTAAAAATTGTTTTGGGCATATTTATTAACTTGGGGTCAATTTTAAAATTTTGTGGCATTTTATTGTTCCTCCGTTTTTTTATTGTTTATATCTTTAAGTTGTAGTTGATATTGGGTTGCAATATTTGCTTCAATGTAATTTAGGCTAACCCTTGTCGGTTCGCCATCTGGCTCAAATCCTAACATCTCTCTTTGTTCATCTCGGTTTAGTAGTGCCGCCGGCATTGTTTCAATTACAATTTCTTTACGCTGTTTAAAACTTAAACTTTGCACCAATTTATCGTAAACTTTAATGGTGTTACCAAACGAAAGTTCACGGGGAGTAAATAATACAACTTTAAATGCTTGGCTTATTGCAATTAAAATACCCTCAATTGCTGTCTGATAAAAACTGCTAAATTCATCATCGGTATATTTACCAAGGTAGACCGGCATTGAAACGCCAAACGGACTTAATATTTCATCACGAATAAATTCCAAAGAGTTTTGCGGAATATCAACTGCATTAATATTAACCGGGGAAAATTCACTTTCATAGTCGGTTGCCACAATGCCTAATTTGCTTGTAAAAATGTGATTTTCTAATTCATCACGGGTTATAACTTTTTTGTCGGCATCAGCGACTGTTTTCATACTTAACACGCCTTTGATGCTTAAACTTGCCTCTAACGCTTTTGGCACACTTTCTTGGATTATGTGCATTGTGTGTAGGTTTTTCAAAAGCCCGCTTGCTTCCAAAGTTCCATTTTTGCCGCCACCTAACAAGGCATTAGCACCAAAACTATGGCGTATGTGAATTATATCGTGGTAGGGCAAATCGTAAATAACAGTGCCTTTTTTCTCAAATTCGATGCGGTGCTCGCCAGTTGAGGTTATGTAAATTCTTACTTTGTCAGTTTCAATTGGATAGAATCCCAAAGTTTTACGCTTTACTTTGCCGCCACCCAAGTCAATTTCTTTAAAGTGCCAATAAATAAAACAATTTTTATTTACCACAGTTAAATAAGCGACTTTGTAAAGAAAATCACGGAGCGTGCTAAATGGATTAACCCAACCAGAAAGCACCTCGTTAATGCTATCATCATTAACAGTTATCTTCCGCACCGGGCTTGTTTTTTCGGTAACACTTTTAATATTACATTTGCTTACTTCTTCACAAACACGATGAATCGCAGTTTTAACAATATCACTTGCCATAATGTCTTTGCCAAATGAAGTGAAAAGCGGGTCATCTAAAAAACGATAGCGACCTCCACTGCTATA
>CALNBM010000101.1 GCA_937874195.1 uncultured Clostridia bacterium
GAAATTGCAACCGTAAATGCTATTATCATTAATGACATTAGAACACAGTGCGATGCAATTAAAACACTAGCACAAGAGTTGGCTGACGCGAAGTTAGCAAAAAATGCTGAATTGGATGCTTTACTCACTGAATATACGCAAAGTGATTATAGTACAGACAACTGGAATGCTCTTGTGGCAATAATTAACAACACAAAAGCAACAGTAACAAATGCAACTGAAATTGCAACCGTAAATGCTATTATCATTAATGACATTAGAACACAGTGCGATGAAATTGAAAAATTATAAATGCTTAATTGTTTTAATTATTTTTTAAGAGTATAAAAAGTTTATTATTTATAAAAAACACTCTAATTAAGAGTGTTTTTTAATTGTATTATGAAATTCAAAATGTTAGCGTAAGTATTTATTTTAGGTTATATTTGCAAATAAAAACCGTTAAGAAAAAACAATTTATAGTGCATTTTCAAAATAGCGAACAAGTGCACGCTGTGCCTGGTCGGTTTTTGCGTACATTATCCAGCGAATTTGCGAAATATTTTGGCAAATACCTTTTTCATCTTTTACAATTTCCAGCACCACTTTATCGCCGTCGCTTAGTTTTGTGTAGATAGGTGATTTTGTGGGTGCATCGTTTAGATAGGCATATTTGCACGCAAATCCAAAGTCTTTATGAATTTTAAAAGCAAAATCTAGTACAGTTGAGTTTTCCGGCATTCTAAAAACTTCATTAGAACGGGAATAAATGCGAATGTACTTATCTGAAATTTCTGCTGAAGTTTCGTCCACAAAACTTAAATCAACGCCCATAGTCATACCGTTTCTATAAATCAAATAATTTTTACTTGTAAAGATATATAGTTGATACTTGTTTCTAAAATTATCCACAACAACGATATAGGGCATTTTTGTATCCTTTTCTACACCAAATCCGCATATTTTAATTATTTTTTGTGTTTCGTGGTTAGTTAAAAAATCAAACAAAAAGGTATTAAGGTCTTTATTTGAGCGATTATTATTAAATATTAATGATATTTTAGTGATGGGGAATTTGTTTAAATAACTTTGCTTCACTTCTTGAACTTTTTTCACATCCATAGTTTCCGCTATAATTTCGTATGCTTCCAGCATGGTACATGGTTTTAATGATATTTTTTGTAAATCTAGATTTTTATTAGATATTTGCATGTGTTTATTTAAAAGAAGGTATAAATCTTCTTTTAAAATATTGTAAGTTTCTTGATTATATGCAAAATATTTGTTGTATATTTTACTAAACTCGTCCACGCTATTATAATTTTGAATTTTAAAGCATTCATTTGCAATCAGGCGATAAAATTCGTTTGCACCAAGCAGTTTCAAAATGGGATATAACCAATTTTCTGTTTCTTTTACTTTCGCCATTTGTTTGTAATAAGGAAAACATTTTATCGTTGTTAAATTATGTAAACGATCGGCAAATTTAATATAAAACGCAAATAAATTTTCTTTACCAACAGAAATTAATTTTTGATAGGTTTTTACTCCTTCTAGTAGTTTTGGAAATTCTTCGTCACTTAAAGAGTCGAAATCGCATTCAATTGCTGTTACGCCGTCTACAATTTTGGCGATAGTGGAATTAAAATTACTTTCAATTTCTTTAACGGTATATCCGCAGTCTTCCACAACATCATGAAGAAGGGCAGCCGAAACAACATTGGTGTCAAAATCTAATTTAGCGAGTGAGTAAGCAACGGCCACAGGATGAGAAATATAAGCTTCGCCGTCTTTTCTCATCTGACCACTATGTAAACTGTGTGCAAGTTCATAGGCTTTAATAACATTATTAATTCCAACTGCTTGTTTTTGTTTAAGCAGGTTTAATGTTTCTTGAATAGTTTCTTCGTAAACAGGCACTTTTCTCTCCTTTATTTGTGTTTTGCATGATGTTTTATTATAAAAATAATCAAATTCAACATATTGTATAATATTATTTTATTTATATAATATGAAATTATTTAAAGTTCTTCGCCTTTTATGATTCTATAATAGTCATCGTCTTCCATATTAGAAACTTTTGCAAACCTAAACAAGTTTGCGTCAACCAGTTCGGCAAATGTGTTAGTCAGGCTATTTTCTATAATCTTTTTCTTTTGAAAGTCGCTTAAATCGTCTTTTAAATCAACATTAACATATAAATTTTTGAATAGAGAAATAAGTTGTTCGGTTTCTTTTTCAACATTAACATCACTCACTCCAAGAGATAATAAGTTATATATTTCACCGTCAGGAATTTTTAAAATATTTCTGGAAACAATTATAAACTGCACGCATGGCATTTGCTCTCTTCCGCGCGAAACAGAGTTTGCCGTTCCCAGTCCGCCTATATATTTTTTATTGCTTGGCGGATTGTTTAAAATGATTAATGATTGGTCGCTTAACTCATCACTTTTCAAATAAATAAATAATTGTGTGTCAGAAACTTCTATGTTGCCTGTATATTTAACGCCAATGCTGTCATGGACATTATGAATCTCCTGAATATGAGTTAAACCATCTAACTTCAACTTTGCTTCCTCCGCTTCATCGCGTGTTTTAATAAAGCTTGCTATTGCGCTCACCATACCATTAGATTTGTCTAACACCAGGCTTAAAACCCCATATTTTAGTGTGGTTTTTGAATATGAACTAACCTTGCCTTTGTATTCGCTTGAATTATAAAAATATAATATATAGGAATCCAAATATTTTTCCATTCGTGCATTAAGAGGAAGTGGACCATTTATTTTATTTTCTTCAAGTTTTTTTAAATCATTTTCAAACATTGCATCTATATCCACATTAAAAATTTTCTTGACCCACAACAAAAATTTAACACTAGGCTCGCAATTTTTTCTAACATAGTTATTAATTGTTGCGGCAGAGATTCCCGTTTTCTCACTTAGTTGTTTTTGGTTAAGAGTATTCTTTTTCATTAAATATCTTAAATTTTTATTAAAATTTAACACTTGTTCTTTAATATTCATAAAATTTCATCCTACCTTCCGCTATTGAACTTTGCGCTTATAATATCACAAATATTGAATCAACGCAAATGTTTTGTATTGAAATTCAAAATATTGAAGTGAATTATAAAAAATTCATGATTTTAAATTTAACTACATTAATACAATTTGTTTTAATTTCGTATTGTTTTTGATATAATTAAAAAAAGGAATAGCATATGAAAAATAAAATTGCTATAATATATGATTTTGATAAAACTCTAATCCCTAAAAATATGCAGGAATATGACTTACAGGGCAAACTTGGGCTTAAGGATGATTTTTTTAAGCAATTTAATAATTTTGCCAAAGAGAATAATATGGATATGGTTCTGGCAACACAATATTTTCTTAAAGAAGTTGCGAAGCAAAAGAATATTATAACTAATAAAGAATTTTTAATTGATTGTGGAAAAAATATCACTTATTTTGAAGGTGTGGAAAGTTGGTTTGAGAAAATTAATGAATATGGGAAATTAATTGGATTAGAAGTGGAACATTATGTTCTTAGTTGTGGTTCAAAAGAGATTATTGAAGGGTGCAGTATTGCAAAACACTTTAAGCGTATTTTTGCTAACGAATATATATATGATGAAACCGGACAGGCAATTTGGCCAAAAGTTTTAGTAAACTACACCACGAAAACTCAATATTTATTTAGAATAAGAAAAAATTTACTAGATGACTTTTACGATGTTGTGGAAATCAATAAACGAATGGTAGCTGATAAAATTCCGTTTAAAAATATGATTTATATAGGCGACGGTTTTTCAGATGTTCCATGTATGCAAATTGTGTTTAATAAAGGTGGTTATGCTGTGAGTGTTTTTGCTCCAAATGATAATAAAAGCATGATAGAGGCCATTACTCTTTATGACGAAAAAAGAGTGTCTGCATATATGCCGGCAGATTATAGAGAACAAAGTGGACTTGATAAATACATAAAACAAGCACTTTTAGATATTAGCGAACAAATAAAAAAAGATTAAAAAGGCAAACGTATGCAAATTTATAAAACAAAGGGAACATGCGCTAAAGAAATATGGCTTGAAGTGGAAAACCAAATAGTAAAAAATGTTAAGTTTGTGGGTGGTTGCGTTGGAAACACAAATGCAATAGAAAAACTGGTAGAAGGAATGCCTATTAGCGATGTTATAGCAAGGCTTAAAGGAATAGTATGCCGTGGTAATACTTCATGCCCCGATCAATTAGCAAAAGCATTAGAAGAGGAAATAAAAAAGCAGTAAATTAGTTGACACCTGATTTTTTTAAAGAAGAAAAAATATCAAAAACACTTAATAATTAATAAAATTTAAAAAAAATCAGCAAAGAATAATTGCTGATTTTTTATTAAAATTTAGTGATTAAATTTTTTTATGATTATTTTTATTTTTTTGTTATAAAAATTTATATCGGGTAAAATTTCCCTTATTTTTTAATACTTTGGTTTTTAACTATTATTAAAATTAAGTTATTTTGATATAGTTTTTAACTATTATTAAACCGAGTTAGAACTCATAAAAAGCATTAAAAAGCAATATTTTTAGTTATAACATTTTCTAAGTCACTAATATTTAACCTTATTTGTTCCATGCTGTCACGGTCTCTTAATGTTACTGTATTATCTTCCAGCGTTTCAAAATCAATAGTAACACACATTGGTGTTCCTATTTCGTCTTGCCTGCGGTATCTTTTTCCAATACTTCCTGCATCATCGTAAGCGGTCATAAATTTAGATTGAAGGTGCTTATAAACTTCCACCGCTTTCTCGCTTAAATTTTTTTGAAGTGGTAGTACGGCAACCTTGTATGCCGATATGCTAGGGTGAAGTTTTAAAACCACACGAGTGT
This sequence comes from uncultured Clostridia bacterium, assembly GCA_937874195.1. Taxonomy (GTDB): domain Bacteria; phylum Bacillota; class Clostridia; order Christensenellales; family UBA1242; genus UBA11490. The sequence continues at coordinate 4,877 of CALNBM010000101.1, forward strand.
CATTCTCTAATTGTTCTTCTTTATATGCTTCACTTAGTAGGGCTAACATTAATCTATCTGCACCTATAGAATATTCTATTACATAAGGAATATATTTTTCGTTTGTTATAGGATCAGTGTATTGCAGATTTTTCCCACTATATTCTTGGTGGCGTTTGAGGTCAAAGTCTGTTCTGTTATGAATACCGTTTAACTCTTGCCAACCCATTGGAAAAAGGTATTGAATATCACACGCAGCGCGCGCATAATGAGCAAGTTTATCGTGGTCTTTAAAACGCAAATGTTCTTTAGAAAACCCTATATCAAGCAAAAAATTCCATGCTTTTTCTTTATATTCTTTATAATACTGTTCATCTGTTCCATTTTCACAAAATAATTGATATTCCATTTGTTCAAATTCAATAGTGCGAAAAATAAAGTTTCCCGGTGTTACTTCGTTTCTAAAAGCCTTGCCAATTTGGGCAATACCAAAAGTTACTTTTGCCCGCATACTGCGTTGCACATTTGCAAAATTCACAAATTGTCCTTGTGCGGTTTCTGGGCGAAGATAAATATTATTTTGATTTTCTTCCACCACACCTCTTGAAGTTTCAAACATTAAGTTAAATTGGCGAATTGGAGTCCAGT
>CALNBM010000102.1 GCA_937874195.1 uncultured Clostridia bacterium
AAGAAAAGTATTATAATTAAATATTAAAACCCCAAAAAAGATATTATGTTCAAAACAAAAAACACTACGCTAAATCGTTCCTTTTGCGTAGTGTATTGATGGTGCCGAAGGGGGGACTTGAACCCCCACGTTGTTGCCAACAACGGATTTTGAGTCCGTCGCGTCTGCCATTCCACCACTTCGGCAAGCAAGTTCTAAAGCAAGAACAATATTATCATATCTTTTAAATTTTTTCAATCATTTGAAGCGGGAAATAACAGAAAATTTTATGTAAATATATTCAAAATATTCTTTTTTATTTAAAAGATACACAAGCCATTATCGTATATATTTTGGGCGCTTTTTGTTATGATTTCTTTTTTGTATTTACTTATTTTTTACTTCATATAAACTGAGAGATAGAAGAATTATAGGAAAAAAAGTTATATGAAGAAGTTGTTTTTAAATTCGTTTTATAATCTTGTGGACTTATTAAAGCGGGATTCAAGGTGTCTTGGGGCATGGTATTATGGTTCAATTTCGAGGGGACTGGAGGATGACTTTTCTGACATTGATGTAGTATTTTTGATAGACGGTAATCATTTTGAAGGTTTTTCGGCTGTTATTACTGATTATGTAGCAACATCTTGCGATGAAGTCGTCAATGTCTGGCCTGAAAGCTATAATTGTGATGAACTAAAAAACTTTCAGCATGTAATAAGACTTAAGGATGATTTGTATATGATTGACTTCTTTGTGCTCAACAGTATCAAAAACGATTGCTGGATAGCAAGACAGCATTATATGGACCTTTTGCCAAATCAGGTGATTTTTGACAAATCTGGGGCTGTCAAAGAATTAATCAAAAGAAGTCCAACAGGAAGTAAGGTTAATATAGACATACCTTATGTAATAAAAACATATTATACACATCTTTGCATGCTTATAAAATATTTTTTGAGATGTGATTATTTCAAACTAAGAAAAAACATAGACTTTTTGTATAATGCCCATACAGAACTTTTATTGTCTCAATATGACAAGATTGGCTGGGGGGATTATTGCAACAAAATCAAGCAATGCATTCCAAAAAATATGCAAGAACATTTAAAATTATATATGACTTCTCCAGATATTGATATTATGAAAAGAGAAATTCTCATTTGTGCTGAATGTTTTGCACTTGATGCCCAAAAAATCTGTTTAGACAATAAAATACAATACCCTAAGCACACAGAAAAATTAATTATAAAAGAATTTAAAAAATGCTTGATAGTTTCATAAATTGTTAACATAATCTGCTGATATTAATCATTATATATATAAAGCATTAAAAACAGTCAAAATAATCAAAAATCCTCTAAAAAAACATATTGACAATAATATCTATATTATGTTAGATTTTATATAACCAAATAAATTGTAGGAGGGGCTTATGTTTAGAGGATTTAAAAAACTGTTTTTTACATCAGCAGTAATTATGGTATTTATAATCGGAACATATTTTATACTTCCTAATTATTGTGTCAAAAAACAGACAATTGTCAGAACGGTTTCAATGGAAAAAGCTAATATCGACTATCAAAGTATAGTTGACGAATTTGATGATGCAAAACTAGATATTAATGGCCTAAAAGCGGAATTTGTTGGCTATAAAGAATTGGATCCGTCATTACTAGAAGAAATTGACCTTGTTTCATTAGATGAATCACTTAGTGAAGAGCTTTTTACGGTTAAATATCAAGTGACAGTAAATGCAGAAAATGGTAATGTCACTTTAAGTGCTGTACTTGATAAAGGAGAGGGTGAGCCGATAATAGATACTATACAAGGCATAATCATTGAAGATGAATTTGGAAAAACGGACGTTATATTTGTTGTTGATGGTGAATCGATTTTATTAAGCGAATTATCACAAAACAATATGATTGACAATGTCGGATTCTTTTCATTTTTAAAAAAGGCGGTAAAAACAGTAGCAAAAGCAGTTGTTCAAGCTGTAATTGTTGTAGTCGCACCTGTTGTTACTGTCGTGGCGGCTGTGCTGTCGGTATCTGTGCTTGGTAAAGTTGATACTTTAGTTGCGGATAGCAATTATAACCATAATATGAAGCAAACATTTAGTATTTCTAGATATGGAGTTACACAAGGCTATATTGATGATCAGAGTCAATTTAATACTTGGAGATACGGTCTTACTTCAATGAATAAAAATGGTTGCGGTATAATAGCAACATATAATTCATTACTGCATTTAAAAAAGTTTTCTAACAAGGATAGTTCTACGGGTAATACGACTGAGATGGCAAAACTAGTTAAGGATTTTGAAAAATACCATGGAACTATAGCATTTGGATATGCTGGCTCCAATCCTACACATATTGCACCTTATATTATTTCTAGAGGAGTACCTGCCTTATCGTTTTCAGGAGCTTATGCTCATAATGCATTTTTCAACTTATGTAATAACATAACAATTAATCAGGCGATAATACTTGCCTATTGGTGGCAAGATAATAGCGGAGTAGGTGCTCATTATGTTACTATAATAAAAGATCCTTTAGGTTCTGGCTTTATCATTTTTAATGATAGTTCTAGTTATGCATCAAATCTTTATGATTTTGTATATAAACCTTCTTCTGGATCGCAGGGATTTATTCAAGGATGGATTATTGGATGACAAAAAGGCAATTAATGAAGACTTTATTATTTATAAGTATCTTAATAATTTTTTCTGATATATTACTTGGATGCACGTATGGTTTTGATGCTGTATGTCGAATGAAATATACGGCTTGGACTGATGAGAATGCAGGAATGCATTTCAGAACATTGGATTCATTTGGGAACGGTTATGGATATGTTACCATTGACGGCAAAAAACAAGAGGTCTATATTAGAGTTGATGTTGGTAAACCCGGCTCCCTGCATATTATCTTATTTGATGAGAATGCACTGTTTACAGAAAATGAATATGAAGAAGTTGCAGTATTTGATGTGCATTACAAAAACGGCAAAATTGTATCTAATCTAAAAACGCTTACAGTATTTGGTCAGGAATACTCACAGCTGGTTTTTACAAAATCCGAATTTGACCGTAACACCATTGATGCAAGAGAATACCGTAATTTTGAATGGAATGATGAAAGCAGTAATCTGACATTTTATATTGAACATTATCATTCTCCAAGAGGATCAGGAACGGCTGTTGTTGACGGAACAGAAAAAGAAATAATGTTTGTATGGCTGGAAGAAAAAAGATTTGAGATATACCTAGGTGAAGAGCCAAAAAGTACAGACGAACCTATAGCATACGGAACTTATACCAATAATCAAAATGAAGCTATACTTGAGTTTACTTATGATGATCTATTTAATAATCAATTTTCCTCAATAACTATTATTGCCAATAAAAGATAAAAGAAGAAACCGCCCAAAAGCGGTTTCTTTGGGAGTTTGAATGAAAAGAAAGAAGATTATTATTGCTGTTAGCTTGTCATTAGTATTATTAATAGTATTATTTAATATATATTTTTTTGTAATTAAAGTCCCGTCTTCATCAAGCGTTTATACAAAAAGTGTAAATTCCATAGTGGAAATAAAATGTATAACAGAAGATGTAGCTCAATCTTATGGGACAGCAGAAATAATCAGTAAAGATGGAAAAATAATTACTAATAGGCATGTCGTCACATATATAGAATCAAATCTTGTAACAGAATACGAAGAATATTACATACGATTTGCACATGAAGAAGATTATAGAAAAGCAACTCTAATATATTATGACACTCAAATTGATTTGGCAATGTTAAAAATTGATGAGTTGCCAAAGTTTGATTTGACACCAATTAGGTTTGGCGATTCATCAAAAATAAAAGCAGGGGATAAAGTATATGCTATAGGAAATACACAAAACTATGGCATATCTATAACTCAAGGTATTATTAGTATTCCTTTAATCAAAATTGAATATGAAGGGAAAACATCAGATACTATACAATGCGATTTGACTATAGCAGAAGGTAACAGCGGCGGAGCGTTGCTTAATGATAGAGGACGGCTTATAGGCATAACAACATTTCGTACAAAAGACAGCAAGGGACAAGTTGTATATGGGTTTGCATATTGTATTCCATCAAACATAATAAAAGAATTTATAAAAAAAGTTTCTATATAAAATAAAAAAAGTCACTAGAATCAGTGACTTTAAAACTCTGGTAGGAATGAATGGACTCGAACCATCGACCCCCACCTTATCAGGGTGGTGCTCTAACCAACTGAGCTACAGTCCTATATATAATTAGATTTGACTTTAAAATGTTATCATAGAAAAGTTAAACTGTCAACTATTTATATTATTTTTTATTTAAAAATTATTTTAAGGCTTCTAATTGCAGAAAATATTTAAAAAGGTTATACTATTAATAGTTGATATTTAGTTTAATTTTTTTTAAATTTATAAGTGTAAAAAAATTTTTACTTGATACTATAACTTATTAGGAGACAAATTTGATTGTAACAGATAAACGAAACTTTACCAAAGGTGAAGAAATATTTAGCGCGGTAACTCACATTGTGGGTGGCGGTTTTTCAATACTGGGAACTGCTGTTCTTATTGTGCTTGCAGTGTTTACTGGGAATATTATTGCAATAGTAGCTTCCGCAATATATGGGTCTAGTTTGATAATTCTTTATTCAATGAGTTCTATTTATCATTTCCTGAGGTTTAACAGAGCAAAAAAAGTTTTTAGAATACTAGACCATTGTTCAATATATTTTCTGATTGCAGGTACTTACACTCCTTTTTGCTTAATTAGTTTACACTCCTTTACTATCGGTGTTATTCTTTTTATATTGGTTTGGGCGATTGCTGTGCTTGGGATAGTTTTAAATTCAATTAATATGCGTCATAAAGCAGTTATTATCTTCTCACAAATTAGTTATCTTGCTATGGGTTGGTGCGTGGTACTTGGTATAAAACCATTAATAGAATCTATAAGCTTATCATGTTTTGCTTGGTTGCTTGCGGGCGGACTCATGTATACTATTGGCGTGATATTTTTTGCACTTAGCAGAAAGATTAAATACTTTCATAGCGTTTGGCACTTTTTTGTTATGGCAGGAAGCGCACTGCAATATGTGAGTGTTTTTATGGTAGTGCGGAATTTGTTATGAGAATAATCGCAGGAAAATTTAAGGGTTTAAGCCTTTATAGTTTTAATGAAGATAATATTCGACCAACTCCCGATAAAGTCAGGCAGGCAATTTTCAACACTATTCAGTTTGAAATTTCGGGTAGTAGTTTTTTAGATTTGTTTGCAGGAACAGGTGGTGTTTCATTAGAGGCAATTAGCAGAGGCGCTAGTTTTGTTCTAACAGTGGAAAAAGATAGCCGAAGCTTACAATTAATTAAAAAAAACTTTAATAAAGCAAACGCAGATTGTAATTTGTTTTCTATGGATTACTTGCAAGCAATAAAGAAATTTGCTCACGACAAAAGGCAGTTTGATTTTATTTATCTCGATCCACCTTTTAACACAAACTTAATGGAAGAGGCAGTTGTTGAAATTGATAAACACAATATCATTAGCGATAATGGCCTAATTATTTGCGAACATGAGCAGTCGCGAAGGTGTCTTATTCCAGAAAGTCTGGAAGTGGCAAACTATAAAAAATATGGCAATGTGGCAGTAACATTTTTAAGGAAAAAACATGTTTAAAGTAGTTAACATTAAAAAAGATATGCCCAGTGTGGATTATGCAATTTATCAACTAGATAAAGAAATAGGTTTTGCCTTCGCCACACAAACGCCCGTTCTAATAATTATACATGGATATGGTTCAGGTGGGACAAAGGGACAAATAAAAGAAAATGTAAATAAGTTTTTAAGTGGTTTAAAAGCTAAAAAAAAGATAATTGATTTTATTCCGGGTGAGGCATGGGGAGAAACAAACGAAAGGGTGGCGGAAATGAAATCACTTTATCCCTCGCTTATTTTATGTGACCAGATAAGCAATTTGAATAGCGGCGTTACGATTGTTTGGGTGTTAAAAAATAAGATTTGATAAGTGTTATTTTAAAGTTTACACCTTGTAAAACCTTGACATAGTTGGAAGTTACAAGTAAAATAAATAGTATTAATTTAGGAGAAAAAAAATTGAAAAGAGTTTTAATCAATGATTTAGTTTATGAAAAAGAGTGTAAGATTGCCGGATTTGTTGATAGAATTAGAGATTCTAAAAACATGATTTTTGTGATATTAAAAGATATTAGCGGAAGTGTGCAAGTTACTATTGATAAAAAATCTAACGAGAAAGTTGCGAAGCAAATAAGCACAGTTATAGCACAGTCGGTGGTTAGTTTTATTGGAAAGTGCGTGGCAAGCGAGTATGTAAAATTTGGTGGCAGAGAGTTTATACCAAGCACAGTGAAAGTGGAAAGCGTGGCAGAAGCCCTTCCTATCATGGATGACGCTAGTATTGACCAAAAACTAAATTATCGTTGGCTAGACCTTAGAAGTGAACGAAACACTATAATTTTAAAAACGCAAAGTGTTTTTGTGGAAACAATTAGAGCATTTTTACTAAAAGAAAAATTTTTGGAAATCCATTCGCCAAAACTTATTGCGACTGCTAGTGAAAGTGGCTCCGATGTTTTTGAGGTTAAATATTTCGATGGAAAAGCATATCTTGCTCAAAGTCCACAGTTCTACAAACAAATGGCAATGGCAAGCGGACTGGAAAAAATTTTTGAATGTGGCCCGGTTTTTAGAGCGGAACAGTCTTTCACTAATCGCCATGCGACTGAATTTACTAGTTTTGATATTGAATTTAGTTATATTGAAAGTTATGAAGAAGTTATGAGCATGCAAGAAGATATGTTGATTGCAGGAATAACTGCTGTTAAAGAAAGATTGGGTGAAGATATAAAGCGCGTGCTGGATGTGGATGTGGTTATACCAACAAAACCGTTTCCAAAAATAAAACTCTTTGATTTATATAGCGAACTGGAAAAAATGTATGGTTACAAAGTTGACGATAGCGAAAAAGGTGACACCACAACAGAATGTGAGAAACTATGCAAGACTTATTCCATAGAAAAATATGGGCATGAATTTTTATTTATAACAGACTTTGCAAAAGAAAAACGAGCATTTTATCACATGCGTAAAGATGGTGTTCCACAAGGCTATGACTTAATTTGGAAGGGTGTGGAAATAACAACAGGCGCTATGCGTGAACATAGATACGATTTTTTAAAAAAACAAGCCAAGGAAAAAGGGCTTGATAAAGATGTTGAGTTTTATTTAGAGTTCTTTAAATATGGTTGCCCCCCACATGGCGGTTTTGGAATGGGTGTGGACAGAGTTATGATGGTTCTATTAAATATCTTTTCCGTTAAAGAAATTATGTATATATTTAGAGGTCCTAACAGGCTAGCACCTTAAATTCTGATTAAGTTTTTAAACATGGTTGCTATTTTAATGGATATTAAATTAAAATTATAAAATCTTATTATTATACTTGCAAAGTATTTTATTTTATACAAATTATTATAGTATTAAAGAATTAATGAAATCCAAAACTCATTACAAGCAATTTTTAACTTAACGGTAAAACGCTGACAAAATTAATTTATAATAACAAATTAGGTTAATTTATATTAAAAATTAGTTTTAAAAACTATGTATAGATTGTATAATAAAATAAAAAAGGAATAAAAAAATATGGAAAACCAATTTGAAAAAATACTAGATAAAGACGAAAAGATTATTAAAGTTTTTAAACCAATTAAATCAAAACTTTATTTTGCAACTTTGGTTAATGTGTTTCTTTTTAGTTTGTTTATCGCAATTCCAGTTGCAATAGTTCTGCTTGTTGAGTTTTCTTTCAATCCCACTAGCCCACTTCCAGAATATTTGCAAATTATAATATTTATTGCAGTGGGAATTATTTTATATTTTATTGCTATTGCAATTCTTTATTTTTTAACATGGATATTTGCCAAAGCTTATTACAATAATTTAATTTTTGCTTATTCTAACAAGCGAATTATTATACGTACAGGTATTCTGGGCATTGATTACAAAAGTTTGGATATGAAAATGATAGGCGCAATTAATGTTTATGTAAGTCCGATTGATAAAATTCATAAAAAGAATACAGGCACTATTACCTTTGGTTCCACTGCCAGCCCAATTTCGCCCGAAAAAGGACTCGCGCCTTACAGGTTTTCGCATGTGCATGACCCGTATAATCTATACAGAGAAGTGAAAAGTGTAATAGACGAATATAAAGAAAAAAATTTGAAATAATTTTTTATTAAAGAAAACTTATAAAATTTATTTGATATTAAAAAGTCAAAAAACCTCTTATTTTAGTGAACTCTGTTTAGTAGACAGTAATAAAAAACACCTATTTAACGAGAATATATCTCTAGTGTAAGTTAGCCTGCACCAGAGATTTTTTGTTGCCGTATTTCAATGCGGTTGCTTTATGATTTAATTGTATACGCGCGCTTAAAAGATGTAAAAGTAGAGTGCAAATTACTTTGTGTAAAAAAGGTATTCACCAACAAATAAAAGCAGTGCGTTTTTTCGCACTGCACATAATTTTATTTTCTACCCCATAAATTTAAAGGATATTCGCCATTTTGAGATAGCAATCTCAAAGCATTCACAACTTTTTCTTTATCTTCTTTATAAGTTACGCCATACCAAACTGCAGAAGTGTCTAACACTTGCACAATTTGTCCCTTAGCAATTTCGCCGTCTACTATTGTGGGAATTAAGAATTCACTTTTAAGCGGATTGGTGGTTAGGGTTGCGTTTAAGAAGTTTTTAAATTCACTTTCAAGAACATCAAATAATTTTGGTGTAAAGCCAAACATATTCATGGAAACAATTGAGTTTTTATCAATTTCTTTTGTTTCATCGCTACCTAGTGGTGTGGCAAATATTTTACCATTTTCACGCACCACATTAGATTCCACAATCCTGTTAAGCATACTATTTTTCACAGCACATACACCGCGCTTTGTTGCGCCAACATCTGCCAGTGTGTTATCTACTTTATATCCAACAACCGCATAGTTGTTGTCCGAATTAGTTTTTAAAAACTCTGCCAGCACTTTAAATGCATCTCTACCATAAAAATCATCTGCGTTTATAATAGCAAAATTGTTTTTTACAATATTTTTGCAACATAGAATCGCATGCCCAGTTCCCCATGGTTTTACTCGTTCCTCTGGCATTTTATAACCCTTAGGCAACATGTTAAGTTCTTGAAAAACATATTCTACTTTTATTTTTTTCTCAATGCGCTTTCCCACTGTTTCTCTAAAAATATCATAAATTTCTTTTTTGATAATAAAAACCACTCTGTCAAAACCATATCTAATTGCGTCATAAATTGAATAATCTATGATAAATTCGCCGTTATCGTTTATGGGCTCAATTTGTTTTAGTCCGCCAAATCTACTGCCCATTCCCGCAGCCATAATAACTAAATCCATTTCATTACTCCCTTAATTTTTTAGTTGTTTATTAATTATATAATAATTTCCTTTAATAACCAAATTAAAAATGAGTTTGTGAAAATACCACTCTTCCTATGATTATTTTAAAAGATTTTATGGACTTAGGGATAGTAATTTTATTGTTGAGACAACTTTAAATACTCCTGATATTTTGCTTTGGCAGCATCTGCCGCCTCTTTAAATAACTTTTTAGCAATTTCCGGTTTGGAAGCAAGTAATGTTTTATATCTGCTTTCACTTAAAATAAAGTCGTTATAGGATAAAGTTGGCTCTTTGCTATCTAGCACAAATGGATTTTTGCCATCAATAGCAAGTAAAGGATTATATCTCCACAAATGCCAATAGCCACTTTCAACTGCGTTTTTCATTGCAAGTTGAGTCTTACTCATGTTAATGCCGTGGTTTATACAAGGAGCATAAGCAATAATTAAAGAAACACCGTTATAACTTTCTGCTTCACGAACTGCTGTTAAAAATTGATTCATGTTTGCGCCCATTGCAACTTTTGCAACATAAACATTTTTATAAGTTGTTGCAATTAAACCCAAGTCTTTTTTATGTGTTTGCTTTCCGTCCGTAGCAAATTTAGCAACAGCGCCCATTTGAGTTGCCTTACTCATTTGTCCGCCGGTATTGCTGTAAACTTCTGTGTCTAAAACTAAAATATTCACATTTTCACCACTTGCAAGCACATGGTCCAGTCCGCCATATCCAATATCATACGCCCATCCATCACCGCCTATTATCCACATAGAGTTTTTAGCAAAATGGTTTTTAAGAGTGTCGATATTGTCAATAATTTCTGCGTTGTCCTTTGTTTTTAATGGTAGCATAATTTCAACAATCTCTTCTCCGCATTTTCTTGCTTCAAGCGTGCTATTTTGAACTTCAAAAAACTCATTGATTTTAGAATTTAATTTGCTGTTTAAATTTAATTTTTTCAACTTTTCTAGATTATCCAGTAACACTTCACGATTTAGATTTAATGCAAGATTTATGCCCATTCCAAATTCTGCGTTGTCTTCGAATAAACTGTTTGCCCAGGCAACACCGTTTCCGAGTTCGTCTTTGGAAAATGGGCAAGTTGGTGCGCTTCCGCCATATATACTAGAGCATCCGGTTGCATTTGCGACAACCATTTTATTACCAAATAATTGCGAAATAACTTTTATATAAGGTGTTTCACCACAACCTGCGCATGCGCCACTAAATTCAAAATATGGTTTGTTGAATTGGCTACCTTTAACTGTGTTTGGTTTAAACACTTTTGATTTTTGAGTTTTTATATTTTCTAAATAATTAAAGTTCTTTTCTTCGGTTGGTTTAACCTCGCTTGCAGGTTTCATTACAAGCGCTTTATCCTTAGCAGGGCATACACTCAAGCATACTCCGCATCCAGTACAATCAAGAGGGCTTACTTGAATGGTATAGTTTAAATCTTTTTCTGCTATTGCATCTAGTGTTTGTAAGTTTTCGGGACTATCCACCATATCTTCTTTTTTAACAAGATATGGACGAATACTAGCATGCGGACAGACAAATGAACACAAATTGCATTGAATACATCTTTCACTAACCCAGCAAGGCAGGTCTGTTGCAACTCCTCGTTTTTCAAAAACGGTAGTATTGGTGGGAACAATCCCCCTCGGATTAAAACTGCTAACCGGTAATTTGTCACCGTCTAAGCGTTGAATTGGTTTTATAAAGTTTTTAAAGTAATCGCTTGATTGCTTTTCGCTCATAGCTTCATCTAAATTAAGCGTTTTCCAAGTGTCGGGATAATCTATCTTTTTGATATGTGCTTCGGCGCTATCAATCGCCTTATAGTTTTTATCTAGCACTTGTTCACCAAACTTGCCATAGTTTATCTTAGCGTAAACCTTCATTTCTGCTTTTGCTATTTCATATGGAACGATATTAATCAACTTAAAAAATGCTGATTGCATAACAAGATTTATTTTATTGCCTAGTCCAAGTTCATCGGCGAGAGAGTAAGCGTCTATAATATAAAGCTTAATATTTTTTGAAGCTAACTCTTGCTTTAATTGGTTAGGTAGCATCACTTCAAGTTCTTCCTTTGACCACTCGGTATTTAAAAGGAAAGTCGCATTGTTTTTAACATTTTTAAGTAGATTAAATTTGGTTACATAAGTTTGATTGTGACAACTAACAAAATCAATATTATCAAGAAGATAACTTTCAGATATTTTATTTTTACCAAATCTTAGGTTGCTAATTGTTGCGTTTCCGCTTTTTTTGCTGTCATATTCAAAGTACGCTTGACCGTTTAGGTTTGTGTTGTTGCCGATAATTTTTATACTACTTTTATTTGCAGAAACTGTACCGTCTCCACCGTAACCATAAAACTTACATTCAGTTACCGTTTTATCACTAGGATAAATATTTCTTTTTATTTTTAAAGAAGTGTGGGTTACATCATCGTTTATGCCGACCGTAAAATTATTTTTGGGTTTATTACTTTCCAAATTTTCAAAAACTGCGTTTAAGTGAGACGGAGTGAATTCTTTACTTCCCAGTCCATATCTTCCACCCACCACTATAATATTTTTGTACTCGCTATTAAACAGTGCGGAAACCACATCTTTGTACAGTGGTTCGCCGTCGCTTCCACTTTCCTTAGTTCTATCCAACACTGCAATTTTTTTAACAGATTTAGGTAGTGCATTTAAAAGGGCAGTGGCGCTAAAAGGTCTATATAATCTAACTTTTATAACGCCTACTTTTGCATTATGCTCTCGGTTTAAATAATCAACGGTAAGTTCACTAATTTCACTGCCACTTCCCATTATAACCACAACTCGTTCTGCGTTTTTATCGCCAAAATAATCAAAAAGGTGATATTGTCTGCCAGTAATTTTAGCCACTTCATCCATTGTTTGTTGAACTATTGCGGGCGTGTTATTATAATAAGTGTTGCACGCTTCTCTGTTTTGAAAATAAATATCAGGATTTTGAGCCGTTCCTTGTTGATGAGGTCTGTTTGATTGCAACGCTCTATTTTTAAACGCGTTTATTTTATCGAAAGGAACAATAGATTTAACTTTTTCAATATCAATATTTTCTATTGTATTAATTTCATGACTGGTTCTAAAACCATCAAAAAAATGAACAAAAGGAACAGAGGCTTTTAGCGTAGACAAATGTGCAACAAGTGCCATATCCATAGTTTCTTGAACGCTTGCACTTGCAAGCATTGCCCAGCCAGTTTGTCTAACACTCATAACATCGGAGTGGTCACCGAATATACTAAGTGCGTGGGTTGCCAATGTTCTTGCACTTACGTGAATAACATTTGGTAATAATTCGCCCGCAATTTTATACATATTGGGAATCATTAACAACAGACCCTGGCTTGCGGTAAAAGTTGTGGTTAAGGCTCCGCCGGCTAACGCTCCGTGCATTGTGCCGGCCGCACCGCCTTCGCTTTGCATTTCAATAACATTAACGGTGTTGCCAAAAATGTTTTTTATTCCTTTACTTGCATACTCATCTGCCAGCTCGCTCATGTTGCTGGAAGGTGTAATCGGGTAAATTGCCGCTACTTCACTTAAAGCATATGCCATTTTGGTTGCTGCGGTATTTCCGTCTATTGTAATTTTTTTCAAAAGTTTATCTCCCTTTTGTTTTATCGCTTATATTATATAACTTTAACCAAATTTTAGTCAAACTAATTAAGAAATCACACGTAAAATTACATTTTAATTTTCTTGGTAATTTTCAATTAATATTAGTAATGTTATATTTTTATTGTGACTAAGAATTTATTGAAACATACAATTTTTCTAACATTAAAAAGTTAAATTAATTAAATGTGTGAGGTATGCTATATTTAATTATTATTTGACATTCTGTAGTGTATT
>CALNBM010000103.1 GCA_937874195.1 uncultured Clostridia bacterium
CCATCTTTTTCTATTAATTCACCAGTTAAAAATTTATTAACAATGCTATCTATAAATTCGTTGTATAGTCCATCAAAAGCAATTGTAATTACTTTTACTTTTGATAGGTTAAGATTTCCTACTTGGCTAGCATTATTAACATATGGCACACTTTCTTGGTTCATCTCATTTGATATAACAATGCCACCGATTGGAACTTTAACCCATGTGTTATCTAAAAGAAAATCCACTTCATATTCTGTTTTGGAATATACATTTTGTGCCAACCCAATAGTTATATCAACCGAACACACCGCCATTTCTCCAAATTCTGTGCCTTTCTGTATATCTTCCACTTGTAACTTATCAAACACAATTAACGCTTGTCTATTTTCTGTCCCAATTTGTACTGGTATTCTCTCTCCGTTGGTTAAAATGGTTAAGTCTTCAAACATATCTTCCAATAACTTGACTTTTTCTGTTTGCACCCAATACTCTAAACTAGCACTCACTGTAACTGTGTCTATGTCCTTACTCCAAATTCTTTCTACATTTGTTAGAGATAATAGTCCGAAAGACCTTGTAAATGCTTGAAACGCACTAGGATGTTGCCCTTGTTGTATCATTTGTTTAACTAAAACTTCAGTATCCATAGGTCTATGTTTAAATGTGTAATACTCAACATTAAGTGCTTTCTGTACAGTCTTATTCTGCCATGTATACGGAGCGGTTGTATCGGTTATAGTATAGTTCACTTCTTCATTTTCCATTAAGCCTTGTAATAGTTGTAGGATTGTATCCGAACTAACTTTAATTTTATTCATAACTAATTCCTTTTAACTGTTCATAGCCAACAGTTTTTAACCATGTCATTTGTTTTTTGTAGTAATCTCCATACATTAATTTGTATTGGTTTCCAAAATCGGGGTTATACTGAATATTATCAAATACAATCTGCATAACTTGTATTTTAGCCCTTTCAGTGTCTAGGGTTTTTATTTGTTCTAAACTTTGAAAAGGTAATATAACTTTTGTATCTTGCCTTAATCCCTTTGTGAAACTTGGTATATTATTAAACATTACCTCTATTACACCCTGTAAGGCTTTAATTTCGGCAAATCTCTGTTTAAATTTACCTTGTATCCTAATTGTATATCCGTTTGTTGTATCACGGTTTATTCTGCCATTAAAGGTATCTTTTAAGTAATTAGCAATCTTCTTTTCAAACCACGCAAAACTGTAAACATTCTGTAACGGGTCATGCTGGTTAAACTGTGGAAATATATGTTTTAAATCTCTATTAGTAAATAAATCACGCATTGTGAATTTATCATTAAACTGCATAGCACACCTACTTATTTATTGCTTTTAATGTTAAATGTAAAACCTTTTGTTCTTTGGGTGTGAAATAACTGCTCTCTCGCACTTCTTCTATAAACCAAAATTGATGTGTATATTTAATAATATCTCCATGTGATGGTTTATCTAATTTTCCATTAAAGTTATGCGTTTTAATAGTGACATAACTACTATCAATTGGTAGCCCTTGCAAAGGCTGATAGTCGCTGCTTTCCTTATCGGTTTCTTTAATACAATCAAATTTTTGTTTGAGAATATATGTATTCTTTTCAAATTTAATAGTCATTGTAGTGTCTACATCAATAATTGTTGTTTCTTCTTCTACTAAATCCTGTTCAACTAAATCCTGTTCTATTGGGTCATATGTGTATAATTTCCTTTGAAATCTTAATGCACTAACTGGAATATCATCAATAATCTCACCAATCTGTATCTCTTCCACAGGGTCGGTTGGTACAGTGGTTAGTTGTATTAATTGTTGCGGAAATCCTGACACTTCAAAAGCAATGTTTGGCTCGGCAACATAAATTTTTCTTTTACCAATTTGCGATGTATCTGTATATCTTTTCCACCATTCTGCTTTCGGTGAAAATGGATAACGCTGAACATATCTGGACATTTTATACTCCTTTAATTGAATTATCGAACTCTTCCATCTTATTTATTTTCATAATAATTCCATTGCGAGAAGTTCTTATGATAAACATATAAGCACTATAGAATGCAGATAGCGATGTAAGAATAATCATAATAGCAACCATTAAATTATATAAAAAGTTTGCCATATTAAAACCAAAGAAAATAAACGATATTGACGGGCATAATATGCCAATAATAAACCTTGTGATGGTTGAAATAATTGTATTTTTTGCGATATATGTATTCTCACTTGCTGTAAAATTGTTTGGATCGTTATTATCATCAATATTTATTAAATTTGAAACTGTAAGTCGTGTTATTTTATATCGTTTTGCTTTTCTAATATAATGCTTTTTTTCCCTATAAATTTTCCAGTCATCATGAAAAATCCAAACAAAAAATTGCCTAAAAATCCAAAGCAAACCAAATACACCTACTATATCAAACCATCTAAATGTTATAGCTTTAGGTTTTGTTAATTTAAAGTTTATTAGTTTTTTTCCTTTTTTATCAAATACCTCTTCGTAATCAAATCCCGCACTATTTGTGTAAACAGTCCTGCCAATTTGTAGTAATTTTGCATAATCTTCATCAAGCCAAGTTTGTAAATTGTTTAATTTAGGATATATTTTTAGTTTTTGGGTTATATGCGTAGTTACAGTTTCTTTATATTTATCATTATTCTTACCACTTAATAACCCTTGTTTCATAAGTGCAGAATTCGCTATTGTTGCACCTAAAAATAACAATCCGCCATTAACTGTTATTTTTAATATATCAATTTGTAGTTTCTCAATGCCAACATAAGAGAGTATAAAATATAAAGTAATAACAAAAGCTAATATAATAAAGCCTAAATTATTAAAAACCTTTTCTTTCATTATTCATACCTCACAGGTGTTTTATTTATCTTGTCTACAATTTTATTTGCAAACTCTTCAGCCTGTTCAACTTCTTTTTGTTTTAGTTCTTGCCGAGTATTAAAATCACAGATTATGTTTCCTATTATAATAACAGTGTACATTCCTAATATTTCAAATAATACATAACCGGTTCGTACTAAGTATTTACCACCTAAAACGAAAATTCCAGCAATAAGAACCATTGGTATAACTACCCCGATTGTTTCCAATAGATTGGCGATTATTGCACTTGTTTTGCCCTTTATTCCAATTTCTTTTGCGGTTTCAACTGCTTGTAATTTTCGGTTTATTTTTGCTTTTAGTGCTTTGTAATAAATCAGGAAGGTAATTAGCAGCGCTAATAAGCAGGGAATAGTTATTTTAATTACCGGCGGACTAGAATTTTTAATTATGTATTGAAATACAATTATTGCAGTCATACCGGACAATGAGAGCATATATGTAATTATTTTCGTAAATAAATTTTTAACCTTTGCACTCATATTAAACCCTACCACTAAATTCATCTTTTGTTCTTTCCACTATAACTTCTCTAATCTCCGTTTTTTCAAATACTGTGGATATATTTTTTAATTCAGTAAGTTTAGATTGAGCAGCTTCAATAGCCTCAATCGCTTTTTTATACTCATCTTTTTCTTCTGATGAAACCACAATATCGTTTGCGTTAATATTTCGTTTAGCGGTTACTTTCTGAACTGCTACAATTGCATTTGTTAAATCTTGTATGACATTCATATTATTAACAATAGAATTTGCACGTTCTACTACCGCATCGTTAGCACTTACACCTTGATTTATAACTTTCTGTGCATCTGCTAACTTTGATAGTAGTTTAGTATTACTAATCGTTTGTAATAATTTAGTTGCAATTAATATTGCCGCATTAATAGTTACTGTAACTGAAAATGTTGCTATGTATTCTTGTGATATTCTAAGCCAATTGTAAACAAGTCTGCTAATATCAGATGGTAGGAAAGTCATTACAAGGTTAAATACCGCATATAAAGCACTTACAATCATAATTAAGGTTAAAATGACATTTAATGACTTTAATAAAAATGTTTTCATTAATCACCCGCCTGTACTCTTAATAGAGATAAAATCGCATCACATATTTTTTTGTTAATTGTTACAAGTTCTTGTACTTGCTCTTTAATGTCCAGTGCATCTGTTGCCATTTTTTTTATTTTCTCATCAAGTTCGTTAATTTTTTGTTTCCATAGCAAAATATCATCTTTTATTTTCATTGTATCCCTCCTGGAATTTGTATCAATTGTTTAGATTGTTTTGCAACTCTAATATGATCTGCTAGTTTTTTAACTTCTTCAATGGAACATGTTCCTAGTATTTCTTTTGCAAGCATATCTTCATCTATTTGCCCTTTATCATACAATTCACTGAACATCCTAATACTCTCTGTTCTTACTGTTTGATTTTCAGGCATTATATGTAGTTCAGGTGGATTACATCCATAATACCTAAAAAACAAATCAACCATATCTTGCAACGGCTCCTGAATTATTTCTATCTTGTCATTTATAAATGCTGTTGTTTTAGTTCGTTCATATTCTATTTCAGTCGCCGTCTTTTGAGTTTGTCCATCACTTAACCATGCCGCGATAGTTGAACTTGATAAATTTAAAGAAAAAGCAACATCGTTTAAGATATTTTGTTTCTGTCTATTTATTGCATCTGCACGAAGTTCGGGTTGAACTGTTGTAGGTTTTTTATCATCACTTTCACCGGCAATACTATCATAATAAGTAAATACCATTGGATCTAATATACTTTTTCGGCTATCAGGATCGTTAACATTTGTATATCTCTTATCTACCATTATTCTACCACGGGATATATATACTTCCACCCGTTCAAAAAATTTTAACTGATCATAGGCATATACTTCATTCATTAGTAAATCAGCTAACGGTTGTCCAAATGGCAGTTTTGGAAATGATGGTATTATTCTCGTAAACTTAATTAATCTGCAGCCTAAATCATCATCAAAAGGCAGTAATTTACATTTTTCATACTCTTTTAAGCTACAACTTTCATTAATATCTATCAAGATGTCTCCATAATCTCGTTGTAGCATTTTTCTAACATCATAAGGAATATCCCCCCATTTAATTGGTTCGGGATTTGGTAATGTTTCATTGCTAATATTGCTTGATGTTTTATATATTAAGTAATGTATCATTGGGTAGCGTTTTTCAATACCATTCTGAGTTGTATATTTATAAAAACGCTCTTCGCACAAATAATACTCTTGATTAGCTGCTACTGTATCATGGTAAGTTGAAATATATGATCGCACCCGTTCAATATCACCATAAGCATCCACTTCAATAAAAAACTTATCCATAGGTATTGATTCAGCTCTTAGTTGATTGGTTCTATCTTTATTCCACTTTAAAAGAGCAGTTCCACCATCCAATGCATAATTATAAGCCTCTTTTACAGTCATATTAAATACAGATTTTTTGTATTGGTCTTGTATAATTTTTAAAGCATTAATATCTTCCGTATTTAAAACAAATGGTTTTCCAAATAATGTTGAAACTATTCCGGTTCCTATTTTTTGTAAAAAAAGAGTAGGAATTACACCATACTCTAAATTATGAAAGCCTTCTATCCATCCTCTATACATTGCAGTGCGAGGTCTTATGTAACTTTCATAGAATTGTTGGTATCTTGGAGATGATAGCCTGTATGTGTTGTCATTTTGTCTTAACTTAAAACTTTCAGTTTGCAACTCACTACCCAAACTAAAAGGTATTAAATATTTATCGTTAACTTCATTCATTTATTACCTCTTTATTGGTACAATTATTAATTCGTTTAAATATTTTAAAAATTTAGGATGTTTTTTTAATTCATCTAAATCTCTAACATCCGGATTAAAATTATTATGATTTGTCCATATCCGTGTTAGTCGTTCAGCGATATATATTTCTTCAGCATGACTTTCCATAATGTCACCGATTTTAATATTAACCACTTCTATTATTTTTTTAACTGTATCAGGTAAAAAATCAACCACATTATTTGTTCTTACAATTTCTAAATGTGGATAGAATTCTATTGATAATCCATTATAAGTGTTTTCTACCCACTCTGTTATTTCCTTTTCAACTTGGGTGTACACCTTATCTTCGCTGATTAATTTTCTTAATTTCATAATAATCCTTTTACCAATCATTCCTTGTGACTAAACCCATAAATTGTTTATCATAACTACCAGCCCATACTAAACCTAATTCCATTAATGAAATCTTAACTTTGGGGTCAATATGTCGGTCTTCATTATACATAATACCTTTGTTTAAATATTGCTTACTATCAATATCAATTCCAGTTGTTTTGCCAGTATCATCATTATTTAAATAGTATCTTGCCTGTTTCCATAAAATCTCTTCAAATAACATTCTAAACCTAAAAGGTGTAATACCTCTGCGTATTCCTTTTGCAATCAAGCATTTTAACGTCTCACTATTGCTTCCGCTATTTTTGCTAATATAAGAATATATTTGGTCGCTTATATATTCTAATTCCTCGTTAATTACAGAACTCACACTATCGCCAATTTCCTTAATAAAATCATACAAATTAAGTCCATGCTTTAATAACAATTCCTCTGTTGGGATGTATTGTCGTTTTAATCCGCTATATTTCATATATTTATTAGAAAATGGAAAACTCATATCTTTCTCTTCCATTTCATGTATCTGCTCTTCGGTGTAGAATGGCTCTGAATAATATTTATACATATTTACTTCCTTAAATTCTTTATTTCTCTTAATAAGGATAATTTTTGCATTTTGGGCATCTCTGTATTAGATAATATATCCTGTTTTAATTCGTATGCAGCTTTTGCATCCTTATCCCAACCAGGATAATAACCAGGCAATTTCGTTTGTTCAGTTTTTCCAATAGGTTTAATTGGTATATCTTTATCATGCAAATATCCGAAAGTGTCTTTCCCTTTTCCTAACTCGTGCGTGCTTTTAACTACTGCCAAAGTTTTATAGACTTTTCCACTCTGCGGGTGAGTAACTTTTGGGGTGATAATATCGCCTGTTCGTTTACCTTTTCCATAATAAGAGTATAATTTACCACTGTCTTGATGCCCATAAGTAACATTTACTACCTGCATAGGGGTAGTATTAGAGGTCTTTATTGGCACACCCATGCTATTTAATTTTTGAATTTGTTGCATAATTTACTCCAAATAGTTGATATTTTTATGAAAAATACATATAATATTAATAAGAATTCGCTGGGACTATCATTAATGGACATTGTGACCATCTTGTGATAGTAACTTAAACCAATTATGGTTTATAGTTGCGAATTTTTTTATTTTCTACCAATAATAAATTATTTTTTGTAACATGTTTTTTGATAAAATCATTTATATTATTTCTTCCATAAGCAGATTTTGCAATATTCGCATCAATTTCTATAAAGTTTTGGTTTCCTTTCCCATTTATACGAACCGGAACAATAATGGGATTATTATTTTTATCTACAGCATTAATAACTGCGATAATATCACGACTATCATCATTACTTTGAAACACCAATATGGGACTTTTTAAAAAACTAGGTATATTAATAAATAAATCTTTCCCTAAATTGTGATAATGGTCATCTTTTCTTTTATAAATACCATCTTTATTCACAGCCAAATATGCATGTCTCTTTGTCATTAATAGTGGCTTGTTTGGAATACCGATATTTTGTAATATTTTTGGTGTTTCTTGTGATAAAGTAATGTGTCTATCTTTATAATTGCCACTTAATACATCGTTTATCTGCTGTGATAATTGGTTTACAGTCAATTTTGCCTGCCCACTATTCTTATTTATAAACTTTCCATCACTATCTCGTGGGTGTTCATTTTCGTTAAACTCACCACTACCACTCATAATACTTTTATCTTTCTCAAACATATGAAATCCTTTTTTGGTATAGGACAGGGTTTTTAACTGACCCTATCCTAATGAATAAACAGTGTGAATAAATCCTATTCACCATCAACAACACCTACACCTGCTTGAGGAGCGGTTTGTTCGCCAGTTGCTAGTGCTTGAACAAAGTTATCTGTACCAATAGCATTATCAAAGTCATAACTTAAGTTAGGAAGCAAGAATTTGTTAAGCAAAGCAGCCCTTATTGTTGTTACGCTTGCAAGAGCACCAGCAGCATTAG
>CALNBM010000104.1 GCA_937874195.1 uncultured Clostridia bacterium
AATTTAAATATGTTTTTTAAAATTTAGCTATGAAAGTTAAAGTTAATAATTTGTTTTACATGCTCTTTAAATTTACTACAAGTATTATTCGTTATCGCTATTAGATGCTTTTGGACTTTTATGTTTTTAACCGTAGCGTTTCAAATATTTAAGTATAAATATTTAATAATAAACAAAAACAATTATTTTTATAAAGTGCGGAAGTTTTTTAACCGGTTTTAAGTTTGTAAACAACAAAATTTGCATATATTAATTATAGTTAGTTTATAAAAATGGGTTACTAGGACAAGTGTTTCTTTAAAAATTTTTTTATGATTATTGATGCGATAACATAATGGTTATTTTACTATCTGCTGCTTATAAAAAATCAAGTCATCTTTGTATATAATATTTTCTAATAATTAAAACATACTTTGTTGAAAATCCGTGTTTTTACCACTTGTTTTGCATTTTTTCGGGTGGCACAATTAAAATTTTAAATTATATACTTGATATTATAATAAATAATAAGTATAATACTTTATAACAATATGCGTGAACTTTAAGGAGCCTAAAATGAGCGAACAGACAATTTCACTAGGAATTCTTGCACTAATTTCTCTATTTGCTTTTTTTGGTGCCATTTGGGGAATTATTCGCGGACTTAGAAAAACAGTTTGGAGAGGTGTTTGGTTGTTACTTACTGCAGTAGTTCTTTTTTTCACTGCTGGTTTAGTTGTAAACTTACTTCTTCATGCAGATGTTACCTTTCTAAATCTTTCATATAACGGTCAAAATTTCACAACATTTTATGCGATGCTTATGGAAATTATAAATTCAGTTATGAACTTACAATCAACACCTGAAACTTTAATTACAGTAAATCAAATCTTAGACTTATCGAAATTAATACTCAACTCTGTTGTTTTTGCAATTTTATTTATAGTGTTAAAATATTTACTATTGCCTTTTAATGCACTCACTTATCGTTGGTTTTTTAAAAGTACAGAAGAAAAAATTTATAATAAAAAATTAAAACAATATAAAATAAATGAGAAAATATATAAACTTCATGTGAAAAGTTTTAAAAGAATTGCAGCACATGGGTTTGCAGATGATTTTATAGAATATGAGGAAAACTTAAAGGAAATAAAAGAAAATAAAGAGGCAAGCAGTTTAGAGTTGCTTCAAGCACTTAAAAAAAGAGTTGATAAAAAAGCTGCTGAAGCACAAGCTGCATCTCAAACACCAAAAGAAAAAGAGGCAATAAATAAATTAATAGAAGGCGGAGCCTCTCCATCGCAGTTAAAAGAAGAAATTGAAAAAGAAAAGAAAGAATATAACAAAGAAAAATCTATAAAAGACAAATTAGATTTAGAAGAATTGGAAAAAGAAGAAAAATTAATTGACGAATTAGAAAAGGAAGAAAACAAGAAAAGAGAAAAAGAAGAAAAGTTAGAAAATGAAAAAGAAAAACAAGAAGAGCAGTTAGAAAGAGAAAAAGAAAAACAAGAAGAATTAGAAAAAGAAGACATATTAATTGAAGAACTGGAAGAATTAGAATATAAAAGAGAAAAACAAGAAATTGAAAACGAAAAGTTAGAAAGAGAAAAAGTAAAACTAGAAAGAGAAAAAGAAAAAATAGATCATAATAGGCATAGACCGGGTGAAGTTATTCCCGTTGAAAAATTTACTAAAGAAGATAAAGAAGAAGTTGAAAATAAAGAGTTTATTCCAAGCGATGAATATCAACCAAAAATTAAAGAAGAAAAATCCGAAATAACTAAACCAGAAAAACCATTGGCACCTAAAAAAAGCAGGTTTTTAGGAATGCTAGTAGGAATGCTAGTAGGACTATTCACTTGTGCAATGATGCTAACACCTATAACAGGTATGCTAAATTTAGCAGTTGAAGTAAATAAGCGGTCAGCAACCATTATTGATGAAAGTTCAACCGAAGGATTGTTGTATGCGGCACTTAGCGGAAGTAGTGTTGCTGAACTTAATTATATAAAAGACTTTTTAAACGCGTATGAAAAAAGTTCGACTAATGGTGTACTAAAATATAGTGGAGTTAACGGAGTTAGTCTATTTACTTTTAATTTATTATCTAATATTAAAATTAACGATGTAACAGTAAACATAGTGGAAGATTTCTTAAAAGTGATTGATTTCGCGATTGCAGGCAAAGAGTTTAGTGAAAATATAGCAATAATAAACACAGATTTAACACGCTCCGAACTGGAAGTATTAATAGCAGATAGTAGAAGCCTTGTTGAGAAAGCATTCGATGTTCAAGTTGTTAGAGCGCTTGGAAATGATTTTATGCCAATACTGGAAGATTACGCACAAAAGTTTATAGAAGAAATTGAAGAATTGCCATTTGGCAATAAGAATGTTTTAACGGATATGGTTTCAACAGTACTTCAAAACATCTTACAAAACAATCAAGATAATGCGGTGGACAACATTAAAAATGATGTATTTGCGTTTATAGAAGTGTTGGAAGCTTTAAACGAAAATATCATTGAAAACAATCAGCCAACGAATGAAAGCGTGCTTACTATACTACTTCATCAAAATTATGAACGCGACAAAGACAGACTGGTAAACTTTTTAAGTAACGAAAATAACGCCAGCAAAATTTTTGGCAAATTGTTAAACACAAAAATTATAAGTTGTGTGCTACCTCATGTAACTTATTCGCTAGTTGAGTTTTTAGGAAAATTGCAAGGATTTGAGTTTAATGTACCAGACGAATTAAGTGAGTTTAAAAGATTACAAATGAATAACGCAATATTGAATATTATTCTAGAAAGTTTGAATTTATTTAGGGAATTCGACCTTTCCAAAGGGTTTGATGTGAATAACATTACATCCTCTGCAATAATTTCAGTTGGTAAGGTTATTGACATGGTTAAAGGAGGATTGCTTCCTGCCCAAACATATAATGAAATATTAAATAAGTTAAAAGTAGTAATTACTGAAAATGTGCAAATTGCAGTTGGCGCAGAAATCGATATTTCAAAAGCAAGCCATGCAATAACAAACTGCATGCAAAATGTTGAAAGTTGGGAAAACGAGTTTACAGTATTTGCGACAGTTTTTAGTGGATTATTCTCGCAATACAATGGAAATGAACCAATATTCGACTTAACAAACGACATTGATATTTCAACTCTTGATTTTGGAAGACTGGGTGCAAAACTTGATATTTTAAAAAATGGTTATTTAGGCAATTCTAGTGTGTTGTTAAGTAGTATTTATCAAAGCGATAATGATATAAGTTTTGAAAGTTACTTTAAGACTAATGAAACAAATAATCTTCAGTTATTAATGGGTACTGCATTAGAAAGTGTTGCAGCAAAGTTAAAAATTGATAATGCAGAAGATGAAATTATTGTTAACTTAGCAATTATGCTTGAAGAACGAGTAGTTCCACGAATCATGGATAAAAACCTCGTAGTAGGATGGGAAACCGAATTTGTTAAATTAGCAACACTGCTAGACCTTCAAAAACTAACAAATCCTGAAGACGGTTCAATTAATTTAGTTGAAGTGGGCACAGTATTAGACACATTCATTGCAAAAAACAGCATACTTGTAAACGCAGATGATATAAAAGAATTAATAGTAAATTTGATTACAAGCATGAAAGATAGTTTTGTTAAAGATATTTTAAATCCAACGATTAAAAATGCTATATTAAAAGCAGTTGGTAGTATTGATGAACTCGACAATGGCAGTATAATTTATAATATAAAAAATGAAAACATTGCGTCATTTGAAATAGAATTTTCACATTTGTCAAATCTGCTTAGCATTGATTTTTCTAGCGAGGGCGGCACAGGATTATTACTCGGTTATTTGATTTTATTAGACGATTTGGGAAATGCCATAGGATTATATGGTGATTATGCAGAAATTATACTTCCGACAAACACAGAGGGCAATGGCGGGGAGTTAGATAGCATATTAAATAATGCAGACATTAATATTAATAGCCAAATAATAACAAAAACAAAAATTAATGAGTTACTAGTAACTATTCTAGAAGATTTAACAATTGGCAAACTCGGTGGAAAATTTGATGGCATAATAAACACCATTAAAGGTAGAATAGAAAGCGAAGAAATAAATAATTATGAACAAGAATTTAAGGCAATCCAATATTTATTAGATATAAGTGAATATGTTAATTTAACAGAATTTACTGAAAATGAACTTAAAATTATTGGTGGATACTTTGATGATGTGTCTTACTCAGTGTTAGTGGGCGATAGCGGAAAGCAAGTGTTAACCTCAATAGTAAATAGCATTACTGATGACGCAGGTGATTTGATAGATATGCTTAATGATATAAATTCAGCGGTTAATAATCTGGCGGAAACAACGAGTATTTCGATAATAGGTTCGATTGTAAATAATATCGAAAATCTAAATTATGCAGAGTATAATTATTCAACACAATATGAAGCAGCTGGAATATTGAAAAAAACTCTTAATGAAATAGCAGGGAAAACATGGTTAAAAAATATTAGTTTATTAGATATTATGGTCATGAAAAATAATGTATATGAAATATCTCGAATATTAAATAATTTGCAATCGAATATAATTACCCAATCAAAAGCAACACGATATATAACAATTTATATTTATTCGAGCATAAAGCAAGCAATGTATGAAGGTACCCCAACCCCTCCACCGCCAAACGCAGAGTTTACAAGTTATATTAATAGTTTCGGCGAATATTTAAAAAACAATGTTAATGGAATTGCAAATGAAATTTACTGGAATAATGCGTGGAGTAGTGAAGAAGAGAAAAGTGAAATAATTCCTCCAACTTTTGATAGCGAAAACATTTTGTCAACTGATTTTGACTACGCATTGATAAGAATAATTAATTCTTATGAAGATAGTTTAATAATTTAGACTATATTGTTATTTATTATATTTTAAAGCTTGAATTTAAATTTTACAAATTGTTTTAATATATTGTAGTAATGCTTTTAACAAAATTTGATTAAACTTTTTTTATTTATTTTAAAATAAAATTGAATTATGTTGGAAATAAATTGTGAAACATAAAAAGCAAACAGGTGACTATATTAAGTTTTTGAAACAATATAAGAGGTTGTTATCAAAATAAAAAAATGTAAGAAAACTTAAAAATAAGTTGTATATAAATATTAATTGAAACTGTAAAGGATAAAGGTTTAAGAAAATAATGTAAAAAATCATTTGACATTTATCGACAAAGAACATATTATTAAAGTGTAAAACAGTGGAAGTTTTAATCCATTGTACGAGTGTCTAAAATAATGATTGATATTAATATAAAAATTATATAGGAGAAAATGTATGAAAAAGCGTAGTATTGGTGTTATGGTGGTTTTATGGTTAATTACTTTTGGCGTTTATCCACTTATTTGGTATTGCTCTTTCCAAAATCAACTTAAAAAAACAACAGGAAAAGGCTTTGGTGGGGCGGGACACTTCTTTGTATCAATTTTTACTCTTGGAATTTATTTCATATATTGGCAATATGCTGCTGGAAAAAGACTTGCGATGCTGGGTGCGGAAGATAAATCTGTATTATATTTAATTCTTGCTTTTGTTCCCCTTGTTGGAATGATATGTCCATTCTTAATGCAAAGTCAAGCAAACAACCTATAATAAAATAAAAAATCAAGACCACAAGGATTTTTCATTTTTAAAATTGCAATGCCTAACATAATAGCAATAATCATTGTTTGTAAGAAATTGCCGCTAGAAAATGAGC
>CALNBM010000105.1 GCA_937874195.1 uncultured Clostridia bacterium
CCTCAATAATATTTCTATCCATAAAAGCACCGGGATCGCCTTCGTCAGCATTACAAACAACATATTTTTTGTCGCTTTCACTTTTTGCAGTTAGCTCCCACTTTAAGCCTGTTGGAAAACCTGCGCCACCACGCCCTCTAAGACCCGATTGCTTTATAATATCAATAACTTCCTGTGGTTTCATTTCTGTCAAAACTTTATGCAACATAGTATAACCGTCAACGGCAATATAGTCTTCTATTCGTTCTGGATTGATAGAACCACAGTGTTTTCGTGCTATATAATGTTGCTTAGTGTAAAATGGAATAGTCGCCATAGTTTCAAAGTGACCAGTTTTATCATCTTTCAATAAATAATCTTCCACCACTTCATCATGCGCCAAGTGTTGTTTTACTATCGTTGCAACCTTTTCTTCCGTTAAATCGCCATAAAAAGTTCCTTTTGGATAAACCACAGCAATAGGACCTTTTGCACAAAGACCAAAACAACCAGTGTCGTTTATTCTAACCTTTTCTTGTAACCCTAAATTCTCTACTTGTTTTTTAAAAGCTTCTTTTATTACCTCTGATTTGTTACTATAACAACTCGTTGTGCCACATATCATGACTTCATATTTATAAGGAAGTTCAACAAATGATTGAGCTTTTTCTCTAAACAAAATTTCTTTCAAAAGTTTTTCTTTTATTTCTATTAACTTTTTATAATCCATATCTATTCCTTTTAAAGCGACTTTATTTATCTTTATATTCAGCTAGAATTTTATCCACATCTTGCACATTCACTTGGCCATAAATCTTTCCGTTTATAGTTATAACCGGAGCAAGTCCACAACATCCAACACATCTGCAAGTTGATATTAACCACTTTCCGTCTGCACTTATCTCTCCGGGTTTTAACCTTAACCTTTCTTTAAATCTATTTAAAACTTCTTCTGAGCCTAAAACATAACATGCTGTACCCAGGCAAATATCTATGGTAAATTTTGCTTTTGGTGTGAGTGAAAATTGTGTGTAAAAAGTTATTACACCATAAACTTCGCTAATTGCAACATGCAGTGTTTCTGCAATTTTATAAATTAAATGTTCGGGTAAAAATCCGTATATATTTTGCGTTTTTTGAAGTACATTAATAAGTTCTGTGGAATCACCTTTATTTTCATCTAATAATTTTAAAAATCTGTCTTTTTGTTCCGCTGTTCCTAAATTGTCTTTACAATCTTTCACTTTTATGCCCTCCAATGTCGTTATAGTGTAGCATATAACTCAACTTTTATGAACTGAAAAAATATACTTGGAAAAAATATTTATTGCATTAATCAATATTAATAACATAAAATATTTTTCTTATAGTTTGCATCTATCATAAGTAAACTATTTAAAAAAACAAATGATAAAATCACATACTGTTTTTAAAGCATTAAATTTTAAAATAATTATCTTAAAGCTTATCTGCATATAAAATTACTATGTTTTTGTAAATTATAAATGAATTTACATGTAATAATAGGTTTTGTTTAGTAGCAGGCCATGTAACTATTTCTAAATAATTTTATAATGCAACTATGGCTTGTCCACAAATTAAAAACCATAAAAATAGGCTTTTTTTACAAAAAATAATTATATTAAAGTTAAAGAAATAAAACTCCGTTTGATAAATACTTAATTTCTGTTTCTATATGTAAATTATATTTTTCTTTAACCTTTTCTTTTATTAAATTTATAAGTGTGAGCACATCTTTGGAAGTTGCATTGCCAATATTTACAATAAAATTAGCATGTTTTTCACTTATTTTTGCGCCCCCAATGGTATAGCCTTTTAAACCCAAATCATCGATAAGTTTCCCTGCTGGGATATCTCCACATTTTTTAAACACTGAGCCTGCACTCGGTTTATCTAACGGCTGGGAAGATAATCGTTTTTGCATAACGCTTTCAACTAATTTTTTGTGGTTTAACTTGGTTTCACTTTTTTTCAAAGTGTATTCCACTTGCAAAATTATGGCTTTATTTTTTTGAAATATACTACTACGATACCCAAATTGGCAATCCTTATTATTAAACAAACTTATCCTGCCATTAATAATTGCAAGCACGCTCGTTACCACTTTGCTTGTTTCAAAAAAGTATGCTGATGCATTCATATAAATAGCACCACCTACACTTCCCGGGATGCCAAAAGCATCTACCATTCCCTCTAAATTATGCTCGTGAGCACGCAGAACAACCTTATTTAATGACAC
>CALNBM010000106.1 GCA_937874195.1 uncultured Clostridia bacterium
TGCCTTTTCATACTGATCCATCAGCTGTTTCAGAGCTGGCTCACCGTCGCCTGTATATACGACATCATCACCAAGAATGACGCCAAATGGTTCTCCGTCCATGAATTCCTTGGCACAGAGAATAGCATCTCCAGGGCCTCTCATGTACTGCTGACGAGTATAATGCACTTTGACAGAAGCAACATGACGAATCTCTTTCAAGAGATCCATCTTCCCGGACTCATACAGATACTGTTCCAGTTCCGGAGAAGAATCGAAATGATCTTCGATGGCTCTCTTCGCATGACCAGAAATAATAAGGATCTGTTCAATCCCGCTCGCTTCGATTTCTTCGACAATATACTGAATCGTAGGCTTATCTACGATAGGCAGCATTTCTTTTGGCTGAGCCTTGGTCGCGGGCAAAAATCTCGTTCCCAGGCCTGCGGCCGGTATCACTGCTTTACGCACCTTCAATAACAATCTCTCCTTTCAATGCAAGGGCATTGAGAATTTTATATGTCCACTTCATGTTTACTTTATCACAACCATGGCAGTTTTTACAAGGGCAGAGCGGCTGTACGGAGCATTGCAATAGCCTAGGCAATTTGTAACCTATTTGTTACAAAAATTTAATATCTTTTCCCTGCAAAAGGTGGTACAATATAATTGCCACAGCCAATAATACTAATTTTTCATTTTTGTTCCTCCTTTTAATATAAACTATGGCAAGGTCTAAATATTTTTGTTCCTTAGGTGTATAGTAATACCGCCACATAGTTTGTTTAATTGTGTAAAACTCATTTCTATACACAATACCATCATCTACCTGTGGAGAGTGGTTAGGGTCTTCTGTTGTGAAAATATAAGTTCTTAACCCCATGCCTGTTTCTGGTATAATAAGTCCAGATGATTGGCTGTTGCTACTTTCTTTTGCAGCAATTGGCACGCAGTCGAATGGAAACTTTCGCACATAAATGTTTTTATTAACACGCATTATATCGTCCGTGCTTACGTGTAGCACTTCAATTCCCTCGTCTACAATGTCATGCTCTTCTAACTCGCCCAACTCTTCATTAAACATAAAAAAACGCCCGATTAGGCGTAGTGCTATTGTAGGACTAGTTATTGGTATGTATTCGCATTCTTCTACTGCATCTATTAACATGCTATTTTTCAACTGTAGCTTGGTTAATGTCTGAGGGTATCCATCAACCTCAAACCCCAGTGTCGGTGTTGCCACATATATTGTCCGCTTCAATAGGCTCGTGCTCTCTGTGTACCTCTTCCACCAGTGGCTTTTTGGCAAGTGTGGATATCTTTGTCTGTAACCCCAACTCATACTCATTCTCCTTTTTATATGTGTTTAACTCAATATCTCGTTTAAACTCTTGCAAGTGGTTTATCTGCTTAACCGTTCGCTTTCTAAGTGCATCAATTACAAAATAATAGGCTTGTATAAATGACACCGCACCCATTAGTAGCATTATTGCCACTTCCACTATTGCACTTATTAGGTTTTCCCAACCATACATTGCTGGAACTAGCGTGAAATATGAAAAAAGCAAGCCGAAAATTGCCTTGCTTAAAAGCCCACTTCTAAAAGATACTTTTTGATATCTTTCTCTGTCCATTCCAAAATTGTAAGGGTCGTTTATTTTAATTCTGTTGATAATTAGTGCATCAGGCGTTAGCGGTGTTATTTTCGTTTTAATTGCTTTTAAAAACGCTTTTTTCTTTTGGTGTTGTTTTTTATTATAATGCCTTATTTTTCTGTTCTCGGCTTTGCACCTTGCACGCTCTAACGCTATTAACTCTTTATGGTTTACAAGTGCATTTTCGCCTTTGAGTGCTTTAAACTCTGCTATTAATATAGCAACATGTTTTGGCTTTATAAACTCTTTTGCAGAAAACTCAATATCCTTTGCTGTTTCGTTTTCATTAAAGCAGTCTGTATAACTTAAACCCGCCTCGTTTAATATTCTTTTTCTAACAAGTTCTAAGCCTTTTTTGCTTTTATATTCACACCAGCCATCAAGGTGGTTCATGTGAGGGTCTACTTTATCTACTATCTCTGCGTGCTTGTTATTAGTTTTAACCACACCATCATTCCTATCGC
Organism: uncultured Clostridia bacterium; assembly: GCA_937874195.1. GTDB lineage: Bacteria > Bacillota > Clostridia > Christensenellales > UBA1242 > UBA11490. The sequence continues at coordinate 2,099 of CALNBM010000106.1, forward strand.
CTGTTAGCATGCCTTGAAGTGAAAACAGTTTTGCTATTAAAGTGCCTAAAATGAAAATAATTAAACCACTACCAATAATTTCAATTATGGTAGCACCTGATTTCTCAATATTGTACATACCGTAAGAAATTCTAGATAAACACGCAAACACAATTATAAAATATATAAAGTTATTTTTTAAAAAAACTGTAATTTTTTTTTCTTTCATGAACTACTCCTTATTCGTACCTATCAGGCAATTTCACTTTACTCGCCAACTTATCGGCAAGTTTTTCAATCTCTTCTGCTTCTTTTTTCTTAACTTCTTGTTTGCGGTTAAAATCGCATAAAATATTGCCAATTATTATAATTGCGTACATGCCTAAAATTTCAAACAGCACTATACCAGTTGCTACTAAATACTTACCACCTATAACAAAAATACCACCTATCAATGCAAGCGGTATAATTATTCCTATTGTTTCTAGTAAATTAGCAACAATGCTATTAGTTCGCCCTTTACTGCCTAACTCTCGTGCTGTTTCAACTGCAATTAATTTACGCTTGATTTTTTCCTTTATGAATTTATAATAGACTAAGAAAAATATTAATAATGCTAATAGAAAAGGCACTGCAATTTTAATAGCGGTTGGTGCTTGGTTTTTGTTAGAAAAATATTGAAAAATTAAAATAACAGCAGTTCCAGTGGTGGCAAGCAAGTAACTAAGTGTATGTATAAGTCCATTTTTTATCTTTAAACTCATAACTACACTCTCCCACTTAGTTTGTCTTCCGCCATCTTTTCTACAATAACTTCTTTGATTTCAGTTTTTTCATAAACCTTGTAAATATTGTTTATTTCTTGTAGTTCTTTTTGTGCTTCTTCAATTTCTTTTATCGCTTGCTTATAAGCTTCTTTCTCGCTTGCTGTTACGAGTTTATCACTGCTTGCTATATTTCTCTCAGCAGTAACCCTTTGCACGCTTAGGAGTGCGTTATTAAGGCGTTGTAACACTGCAATATTAGTTGCTACTGCGTTAAAGCCATCGGTTACCTTGTCGTTAATAACAATACCGTTATTAATCGTTTGCTCTGCTTTTGCAAGTTTACCCATTAAATTAACCCGAGTGTGTGTTTGCGCCATCTTCACACCAACTAACACAATTGCATTAATTGTGGATGATATAGAAAATGTTGCTATGTATTCTTGCGACATTCTAAGCCACCCGTATACTTCCGCCTGCACCTCTGCTGGTAAAAAAGACATTGTCATATTAAACACAGCGTAAAGAACGCTGGCAATCATAACCAGCGTTAAAGCAAAGTTTATTATTTTTAATGTTATATTTTTCATATTACTCCTC